>JAEZJL010000056.1 GCA_023415815.1 Bacillota bacterium
GCTCTATCCCATGATAGATGGCGTTTTCCACGAGCGGCTGGAGAATCAGCTTTATCGTAGTGTATTTGAAGGTCTCTTCGGATAGCTCGAAATGAAATTTTATCTTGTTCCGGTAGCGTATCTCCTGTATGGTGATATAGCTTTTGACATGCTCGATTTCCTTATCGACGGTATAGTATTCCTTCCCCTTGTTGAGACTCAGGCGGAAGAATTTCGACAGCGAGTTTACAAGAATGCCTATTTCCTTATGTCTGGAAATATAGGCCATCCAGTTGATCGAATCGAGGGTGTTGTACAGGAAGTGCGGGTTAATCTGCGCCTGGAGGGCTTTCAATTCGGCTTCCCTCTGCTGCATCTGGGCGTCGTATATTTCTGTTATCAGGCTCCTTATCCTGGCGACCATCTGGTTGAAGGCGCGGGCAAGATAGCCTATTTCATCCCTTCCCCCGTCCATTACCTCGTCCTGGAAGTTCCCCTTTTCAATGTGCTTCATCGAATGGATGATCTGCCGTATGGGATTGGTGATGCTGTTCGTTACAAGCACTGTGATTATCAGGCTGACGACGATGCAGAGCAGGATGATGAAGAATATGATGTATTTCAGCCGGTCTATATTTGACATCAGATAGCCGTAATCGACGATGGAAATGACTCTCCATCCCGTAATGCCTGAAACCGCATAGGAAACGATGTAATTTCTTCCGTGGATATTTTCAATGAAGTAGCGGTTGAGCGGCTGCCGTCCGGAGTACAGCTTCTCCATGCCGTTGATCTTTTGCGTAATGATCTGATCATCCTTTGTATGGAGCAGGGATTTATCCTTGTGCGATACGATATATCCGTCTTCGTCCACAATATACATCTCGTCTTTGTTCCTGAAGTCGACTTCCTTGAAAACGGAATACAGGTCGTCCTCGTTGATGGCGATGTTGACAAAGCCGATATTCTTCCCGTCGGTATAGCTTTTTACCTTAGTGGACATGACAATCGCCATGGAATTCCCCGTTTTATAGGAATCGTTCAGCTCGTTGACATACTCCAGCTTTCTCGTCCCAAACCAGTTGATCCTTTTCGGGGAAGCCGCCGCCTCCCTGCAAATACTGCTGTCCTTCATATCAGCCGCGGCGATCCTGTACTGGGTGTTCGCCAGTATGCTGCTGTCGTCCAGCACCTCAATGGATATGATGCCGTTCAAGGCCATGGTCCCTTCCTTGAGCTTGGCATATACATTAGAAAAAGCAATGGACTGGCTCAGCTTGTCCATGCTTTTGTAATCCTTCACATATTTGATTATTTCTACGTTGGTGGATACCTCGTTTACCTTGACGACATACTTCTCCAAAATATTGTCGAGGTTGCGCCTGAGCAGGTCGACCTGCTGGGCGGAATAGGTGATCGTATTGCTTTCGAGCGTCCTGTACGAGTTGCTGTAGGAAATCAGGCCCACAATAAAGACCGGTATAATGGAAACAAAAATAAACGCGATTATCAAACGTGCCTGCAAATTGACCGTCCGCAGGCGAGAACTGATAAAATTGAGCATATTTTTATTGCCGCTCTTTCTACGAAGTAATGTCATCTATTTATAGCGCCTTAAATTAGTATACATAATATTAAGTGTATGTTGTGGCCGCACAATATGTCAAGTGGTAAAACTCAGCCGCATCAGGCCTCTCCCGGGGCGGCGCCCTCCTCCAGCAGCCGGTGCAGGCCGAGCAGGACCGACTGTCCCGGATTTTCCGGAACGGCGAAGGCTGCTTCGCCCCACGGCGCCCACGCCCACCTGCGCACATTTTCAATCATAGGCTCGAGAACCGAATCCCCGCATTTCATGACACCTCCGCTCAATACGATGAGCTCGGGGTCATACGCATGGATCAGCGTCACCAGCGCCGCGCTCCAGTGATCGACGCAATGCCGCAGGAGCTCCTTGGCCAGTCTGTCTCCATTTCCGGCCCACTTCTCCAGTATCCTGAAATCCAAGCTGCTCTCAGTGCTCAGGCCGCTTTCCGCAAATAGGTCCGAGCCCCTTGCCAGCTCCGGGAGCGCCCAGGTGCTGGCGTTTGTCTCCAGACAGCCCGTCCCGCCGCAGTTGCATTTCCTCCCGTTCACCTCGGTGATAAAATGCCCGGCCATCCAGCCGGCCTGGTCGTGCACTCCCCTCAGCAGCCTGCCGTGCATGATGGCCGCCGAGCCTACGCCGGTGCCCAGGATCATCAGCACCGCATTGTCAAACCCCTTCGCGCAGCCATATTTGTGCTCCCCAAGCAGGGCGGCGTTGGCATCGTTGTCAATCGCCATCCCCCAGCCGAAGGTTTTTTGGCTCCACTCCTTCAGATCCACCAGCGGGCCGTCGGCATACTTGCCGTTGGCCGCCCCTATCCTGGCTTTTTTAAAATTGACGATGCCCGGAAACGCGAAGGCGATCCCGCCGATATCGCCCGTATCGAGCCTGCATGCGGCCAGCATCCCCCGGATTTCCTCCGCGATGTCCGGAAGCCTGTCCGCAAGCCCTCCCTGCGACCGCGCTTCCATCGACCGCGAATGCCGTACGGCGCCGTCCTCCATGAGCCCGAGCTTTATATAGCTGCCGCCGAGGTCGACGGCGATAGATTTCATGCTCCTTCAGCACCTCTTTTCATAATACCGGCTCAGCCCTTCACCGCTCCGGCGGTCAGCCCTTCGACGATGTACTTCTGGGCGATAAACAAAAATATGATCGTGGGTACGGCCGCAATGGTGGAAGCCGCCATCAGCGAGGGCCAGTCCGTCGAGAACTGCTGCACGAACAGCTGTAGTCCCACCGTAAGCGTCTTGAGCTCGCTGCTTTTAAGGAAGATGCTGGCCAGTATGTACTCGTTCCAGGAGTTTATAAAGGTAAAGATCGCGACCGTGGAAATGCCCGGCGCAGATATGGGCAAAATGATAAAATAGAAGGACCTGAACTGGCTGCAGCCGTCGATGAGCCCCGATTCCTCCAGATCGAAGGGGATCGTGTCGAAATAGCCCTTGAGCATCCATATGGAAAAGGGCAGGTTGATCGTCGTATAGCTTATCATGACCGCCAGATGCGTATCCGCCATACCCAGTTTGGAGTAAATCACAAAGAGCGGTATCAGCAGCAGCACTCCCGGAAACATCTGCAATATGAGCAGGAGTATTGAATAAAAAGAAAAGAAGCCGCTTCTGAAGCGCGATAGGGCATAGCCTGCGACCGACGCGACGACGATGCAGGCCAGCGTGACCGTGCAGGCGATGACCAGGCTGTTGAGGACATACCTGGCATAGATAGTCTCCCGCAGCACATAGGCGAAGTTCTCCAGGCTCGGCGCCCTGGGGAGCAGGGCCGGAGAGAAGGATTCGGACTTTTTCTTCAGCGCGGTGCCCACCATGGATATGAAGGGCAGGTCGGCGATCAGGATTATAACCGCCAGTGCGATATATGTAAACATGTTTTTTATTCTTTCCCTGTTTGTGTCCATCGTTTCACCTCCGTCATTCCTGTTTTTTATTGAACAGCCTGATATATACGACGCTCATGAGGAGCAGCATCGCAAGTATTACGACCGAAATTGCCGAAGCGTAGCCTATGTTGCAGCGGTAGAAGGCCGTATAATAGGAGAGTATCGGCAGGACGTAGGTGGCGTTTGACGGGCCGCCCATGGTCAGCAGATAGATGTTCTCAAAATTATTGAAGGTCCATATGAACATGAGCGTGGTCGATATGAGGCTTACGGTTTTTATCATGGGCAGCGTCACATGCCGGAAGGACCTGAAAAATCCCGCGCCGTCCATGTGGGCGGACTCGTAAAGCTCCTTCGGTATGCTCTTCAGGCCCGCGATTATGACGACGACCATGAAGGGAAACGACTTCCATACGCTGGTCAGAATGACCGTTATCCTTGTGATGTTCTTGCTCACCAGGAACAACACCGGCGAATCTATCAGGCCGAGGTTCCTCAAGGTAATGTTTACGATGCCTATCTGGTCGTTAAGGACCCACAGCCAGTTCGTCGCGGCCACCACGGGCGGTATGACCCAGGGTACCAGGATCAGCGCCCTGATAAGCCCCTGGAATTTTATATTTCTGTTTAACAGCAAGGCGATTACCAGGCCGGTGATATAGCTCAGCAGAACTACAAAAAACGTGTAAATGAAGGAGTATCCCAATACCCCATAGAATTCCTTGTCTGCGGTAACTACCTTGATAATGTTCTCAAATCCGATGAAACCGGTTTTTCCGGGGTTCATAAGGTTATAGTCCGTCATGCTGAGGTAAAAACCGTTAAGCAGCGGATAGATGCTGACCATCAATATCAGGAGGCTTGACGGTATCAGCATTTTGTAACCGAGCATATTGCCGTTGATTGCTACGCTTCTTTTTAATTTCAATATGGAGTCTCCTTTCCCGTGTCCGACCGGTGTATAAAAGGCCTTAAATGCGCACGGCGGTCCGAAAAGCACATTGCCACAGATACGGTAGTCCCGTCCGCAGCAATGCGCCCTTCCGAAAACCGCGTCTTTTACTGTTTCAAAGCATTCACAATCAGCTCGTCCGTCTTTTTCGCTATGCCTTCATAATCCGTGTTGCCTGTGGCTATCTCCTGCAGTGCCTTTCCAAGATAGTTCTCGCCTTCTATCTGCGAAAACTGCGTGTATATGGACTTCGCCGGCCACACCGGAGATACGACGGTCGGAATGATCTTCTCGATGAACTCCTTGCTGAACTTGTTCTGCGCAAAATACGGGTCCTTCATAAAGGAAAGCCTTGCCGGCAGCGAGGACGCCTTGCCCTCCGTCCACAGAGGCAGGTTGTTTTCCATCCACCACTTTATGAACTTCTTGGCCGCATCCGGCGATTTGGTCTGCTTATATGCCATGATGGGGTTCACCCAGGCGAAATTCTGCGCCTGTCCCTTCGGTCCTGCGAGGGGAGGCATGATCGAGGACACCTTTTCTATGTCCGGATAGTCCTTCAGCGCCGTCGGAGGCTCCTGGAAGACCATTGCGGCGTTGCCGCTGTAGTATACCTTGGCGGCGTCGGAGTCCTTGTAGCCTGCGATGCCTTCCGGTATGAGCTTCTCTTTATAGAGGGTCGCAAACATCCTCAAGGTTTCGGCCACCCTTTCATCCGTGAACATGGACTTTATGTCCTGGTCCGTGATGCCTACGCCGTTGTTGAACATGAAGTTCATCATGATGTGCGTGCCCATGTTATTCGCGGTGCCAAAGACGAAGGGCACCACTCCGGTCTTGCTTTTGATCGCCCTGCATACGTCAAGGAACTCGTCCCAGTTCTGAGGGAGCTTGGTTATGCCCGCCTTTTCAAAAAGGTCGGTCCTGTACGTGATGCCCCTCGGGTCGCAGACCCAGGGTATCCCGGCCTGCTTGCCCTCGTATTTGTGAAGGTCCAGCATTCCTGGCATAAAATCGTCCGCTATGTTTTCGGCCTTCCATTCTTCTATGATCGAGTCCAGATACAAAATCTCATCCATCCTCGCATACTGCACGGCCTGAGGAAAAGCGCCCGTGCTCACGTCCGGGGCCGCGCCGCTGGATATTGCGGTCAGGAACACCTGGTAGTAGTTGTCCCATGGGGTCATTTGCACCTTTACCTTAATATTGTCTCCGTTTTCCTCGTTGAACTTGTTCACCAGCTTGTTCACGGCCTCGGTATATGTGCCCGCAGGTCCCCACATCATCTCCCAGTAGGTCAGCTCGACAGCCTCATTGCCTTTCGCGCCGCTCTCCGCCGGCTGGTTCTGCGCCCCGCTCTGCTGCGCGGGCTCGTTCTTTGCCGCTTCGCCGCCTCCGCAGGCGGACAGCGAAACAGCGAGCGCACAGATGACAACAACCGCGAGCATGCTTCTAAGCTTTTTCATAAACACCCTCCCTGATTTATTATTTTTATATTTCGTGCTTTTAAAACTCGTTGAAAATCTCATGCCCCTTCCTCAGTTCTCCGTTGCTTTCAATAAACGCCAGATTCCCCGGAGTGCTGTACGGCCCGAATTCGGGGCGGTGCAGATCCGCAACGAGGCTGTGGTGCAGGGCGTGGACGATCCAGCCTATGTTTCTCTTTTTCAATTCCGTCAGCGTGTATCTGATATTCTCCACATGCCAGGCATCGTCCATCGAGCCCCAGCACGCTTCGGTGACAAGCATGTCCTTCTTCGATTTCGCAGCCGCGTCCACATAATTGTCCAGAAGCTCGATATACTCGCTTTTTAATTTTGTATCCTCCGGGTTGTACTTGTAATACGGGTGGATAAACAGAATATCGCTGATGGGCTCTATCCTCTCAATGCCATAGCGGCCGTGCCAGTCGTGGATGCTTATGCCCGCGGGCGCCTTGATCCTGTAGTCCTTGCAGATGCGGTACATCCTTTCGAGCCACTTGTATTCCTCCGCTTCGACGCCCTGCATTTCGTGCACCGGCCTCAGGTAGGAAAAGGGCTCGTTGCAGATATCCCAGGCAAATATCCTTTCGTCGTTCCAGTGTCCGCCCACAATCGCGTCAAGGTATTCCTGGAACTGTTCCTTCCCCTGTATCCAGCTGTAGCCCGGCATGAAATGGTCGAGGTAGATGCCTCCGCAGTCGAGAAATTCATTGTGCCAGCGGTTGAAAAGAATGGGCATGACCATCAGGTCCAGCTTCCGGGCTATTCCGAGCGCTGTTTCGAAGCTGTCCGCAAAGCGCTTCGGATTCCTCACAAAGGCATCCCACGAGAGCCACAGGCGTATCGCGTTCATATTCGGGAAATAGCTTTTTCCTCTTCTGAGCTCGAGCTCCACGATGTCCGGGTTGAAATACAGCCAGTTTTCGAAGCTCGTGCTGCCGTAGCTGGGCTGGTAATTAAAGCCCCGTATTTGAGAATAATCCATACTGACGCCTCCATTTTATTTTTGTATTGTACTGATCATTACGGCGGGCTTTCTTTCATGGGTAAATTATATTTAAATATCCTCAAATACTAAAGTAGGCATACTTTATATATGGTATGGCTTTCTTTTCAAGATAAAAAAGCCGCAGGGACATCGAGTCCTCACGGCTTTTTCATAACCGACGCGCCGCAGAAAACGCGCAATAAAAAACCGCGGCGCATGGAACCGGTGGATTCCAAATGCCGCGGTCCTGTTTAATGATAATTACAGCCTCTTCTCAAGCTTTTCCTTTTCAGCCTCATAGCCGGGCTTCCCGAGGAGGGCGAACATGTTCTTCTTGTAAGCCTCGACGCCGGGCTGGTCGAAGGGATTGACCCCGAGGAGGTAGCCGCTGATGCCGCAGGCCTTTTCAAAGAAATATACCAGGCTGCCGAACCAGTAGCTGTCCATCTCCGGCACGCTTACCGCGAGGTTCGGGACGCCGCCGTCGGTATGGGCTAGTATCGTGCCCTGCATCGCCTTCTTGTTGACCAGGTCGATATCCTTTCCGGTGAGGAAATTCAGTCCGTCGATGTTGTCCTTGTCTGCCTTGATGTCCATATTCTTTCTCGGCTTCTCAACGCTCAAAACCGTCTCGAATATGTTCCTGAGTCCGTCCTGCACATACTGCCCCATGGAATGCAGGTCCGTCGTGAAATCGACTCCGGCGGGGAAAATACCCTTCTGGTCCTTGCCCTCGCTTTCGCCGTAGAGCTGCTTCCACCACTCAGTGAAGAAGTGCATGGAGGGCTCGTAATTCACCATTATCTCGGTCGTCTTGCCCTTCCTGTAAAGCGCGTTCCTTGCGGCCGCATACCTGTAGCATTCATTTGACGCCGGGTCCGGATTCTTGTACAGCTCGTATGCGTCTGCGGCGCCCTTCATCATAAGGTCGATGTCCACGCCCGCAACGGCAATCGGGAGAAGTCCCACGGGAGTCAGCACGGAATACCTGCCGCCCACGTCGTCGGGTATCACAAAGCTCTCGTATTTTTCCTCGTCCGCGAGCTTCTTCGGGGCTCCCCTTGCCTTGTCGGTCGTGGCGTAGATCCTTTTACCCGCTTCGGCCTTGCCGTATTTATTCTCCATGTACTCCCTGAATATCCTGAAAGCCAGGGCCGGCTCGGTGGTGGTCCCGGACTTTGAGATGACGTTGACGGATATGTCCTTGCCCTTCAGCAGCTCCAGCAGCTCGATGATGTAGGTCGAGCTGATGCTGTTGCCTACGAAGTATATCTCCGGCGTCTTTCTGTCGGATTTCGGCAGGAGATTGTAGAAGGAGTGGGTCAGCGCCTCGATGGCCGCCCTCGCTCCGAGGTACGAGCCGCCTATCCCTATCACGACAAGCGCCTCCGAGTCGGACTTTATTTTTTCGGCAGCCGCCTTGATCCTGGCAAATTCATCCCTGTCATAGGCGACCGGCAGCTCCACCCAGCCCACGTAGTCGCTTCCCGCGCCCGTCTTTTCGTGCAGCATTTTATGGGCGGACTTTATAAAATCGTTAAAATAGGCAATTTCATGGTCCTTTACGAAGGAAAGGGCCTTTGAATAATCGAAGCTCAGCTTTGGCATAGGTAAAAACCTCCTGTATAAGATATCCTAGGAATTATATCAAAACATCAACCCATATTCAACCGTTATTTGCCTTGTCGCCGCCATAAGCATCCTTCCATAGTCTTTCGCTGGTACATAAAACTAATTCAAGAATTATTTTTAACGGAATAAATCAGGCAAACTGTTTAAAATATATATAGGCTTTAAATTGAATGAAAGAAGAGGGTGAATAGAATGTCAAGGCCTAAAACTCCATTGGTTCCGGATGCCAGAGCGGCGCTGAACAATTTCAAAATGGAAGCCGCTAAGGAAATCGGACGTCTCCAGTATGTGAAGGAAAACAACGACCATTACAAGGGAGACCTCACGGCGGCCCAGAACGGCCATGAGGGCGGTCCCATCGGCGGACAGATGGTAAAAAAGATGATAGCTCTGGCAGAAAACCAGCTGAAAAAGTAAAATGGAAAGTAGACAGATGAAATAATTAAAATTTCGAGAAGACCGCTTTTCCTCCCAAAAAGAGGATTAGCGGTCTTTTTTTATGCCGCTGTAAGCAAAAATCATAGAAACCGCTGATTGGGGTTACGGAGCCACCATCAGCGCAGGGATTTCAACAATCGAGGGTGAAACGGATATCCGGTCGTATATTTCTCGATATTGAAATTTTCTCAATCGGGAAGTATACTATAAACAAGACTACAAGCCGAGGTACGATATGGAATACATCAGTGTACGGGAAGCCGCCGGCAAATGGGGCCTTACCAGCCGGATGGTCAGTTATCATTGTGCCGGCGGGAGGATCAAGGGCGCGCAAAAAATCGGCAACATATGGGTGGTCCCCAAGGATGTACCCAAGCCTGCGGACAGGCGCAAGAAGAAGGTCAGCCGGCAGGTTTGATCACATTTCCACCGGAAGGAGGCCCTATATTGCTTCGAGCCAAACTCCATGCACCTACCGTCAATAAAAACATCATCCGCAGAGAAAAGTTACTGGCAAAGCTTGGGCACGCAAAGGAGGGCAAGCTGACGCTGGTCATGGCGCCAGCGGGCTATGGAAAAACCACTGCTGTCCTCGATTGGCTTGGCAAATGCGGCCTGCCTTTCGCCTGGCTGTCGTTGAGCGAGAGGGACAATCATCCCCTGACCTTCTGGGAATATGTCTGCGCCTCCCTGGATGGTATTGCGGAAGGCATATCAAAAGAAACGGAATATGTGTTTTCTTCTCGGGAGATGATGGATGCCAACGTCCACTTGAACCTCCTCATCGACCGGCTTTCGGAGCGTTCCACCGACTTCCTGCTTGTGCTGGACGACCTTCATCTGATCAAAGACGCCTCCATCCTGGCGGGGCTTTCCTATCTGATTGATTTTCTGCCTGAAAAAATGCATTTGATTTTCATCAGCCGTACCGAACCGGAACTCAATCTCTCCAGACTCAGGATAAAATGGCAGATACAGAGGCTGCAAACGGATGACCTCCGGTTTAGCGAGGATGAGATATTGCGGTTTTATCAATCAAAAGGCCTCACCCTCGAAAATGACGAGCTGAAGGCAGTGGAGGACTACACCGACGGCTGGATCGCGGCGCTGGTTGCCGCCGCCCTGTCCATGGGGGATGGCGATGGGCATACCGCCATCGAGGCCCTGTCGCGCTCCGGCAGAGATATCGGCAGGTATCTCCGGTACGAAGTGTTTGCCGACTGGGCTCCCCAAAAGCAGTCCTTCGCCATGAAAACCTCCATCCTGGACACCCTGTCGGAAGACCTGTGCAATGCCGTGACGGGTGACTGCAACGGAGGGCGGCTGCTCAGGGAAATTTATGAGACGAGCGGCTTTGTACTGGATATGGACGGACAGCGGCAGTCATTCAGGTATCACCAGCTGTTCAAAAGCTTTCTCCATGAGCTGCTCCAGGAAAAAGCGGCGGAGGAGATTCCCCAGCTGCATAAAAAAGCCGGCCTGTGCTATCAGGAACAAGGCTTGCTGCCGGAGGCCATAGAGCATTTCCTGCGCGGCGGCTTATTTCAGGAGGCCTTTGAACTGATTGAACACCAGACTGACTATTTAATCGATAAGAATGATTTCAGCAGACTGCTTGCGTGGATTGAACGCCTGCCTGCCGGATACCGGGACAACAGCTTCAAAATTGCCGTCATTTACGCTACGTTTTATACGGAAACAGGCGGGTATGATCTGGCAAGGCAATGGGTCGGCAGGATGAAGGCCCTGATGATGGATAACTACCCGCACGCTTCCGGCCCCGAATGGAATAACTACAGCCGGACGGTATGCACGATGGTCGAGGTGAACCTGTTCATACGGGAAGGCAATAAAGAGTTTGCAGCAATGCTTTTTTCGGCAGCTGCGACAGACGGCGGTAAATATTACAGGATGTCCGAATATTATGATTCCAACCCGTCGGATATTTACTTTTACCGTTGTACCATGCATCGAGTCACTGATTTGTTCATAGAATCTCCGGATAAATATAAGCAGACAGTTGAAAGCTATCGCACGATGATCTCTAAAAATCCGGGGTACGCGCCTCTTGCAATAGGAGAATACCTCTATGAAAATAACCGGCTGGAGGAAGCCCTGCCCTATTTGCTAAAAGCCCAGGAAGAAGCGCGGACAGCAAATTGTCCGGGCGCCCTTGTCCCGGCGATGGTGAATATCGCGCGGAATAAACGGGCCGTCGGGGATATCGCCGGCGCCTTGGCAGTCCTGGAGGAATGTGAAGAACAGCTCCGGAGTGCCGGAAAGCCTCATTGGAACTATCTGCTCCGCGCTTTCAGGTGCAGGCTGTATCTTGATGCCGGTTACACCGTTCAGGCGCAGGAATGGCTTTCCTCCAGCAAGCTGGGCATATTTACGGAGATCAGCAGGATCAGGGAATTTGAGCTGATTGTTTATGCAAGAGTCCTGATTCTGTTGAACCGGCCCCAGGATGCCGAGCTGCTTCTGCAAAGACTCCTGACCTTCAGCGGCGACAACAGGCGGCTCCACAGCCGTGTGGAGGTCTTGAACCTTCTGGCTATGCTTGCTTACAGGAATCATCATGCGCGCGCGGCTCTAAAATATATGGATCAATCGCTGGACATCGGTATGACGCAAGGATATGTCAGAAGTTATCTGGATGAATTGACGTCCATGGCTCAAATACTCCGGGCTTACATAAAGTCAAGGCGAAATCCCTCTGACGCGGATCATACGAAAGAAAAGAAGTCATTTGCCGGTAACCTGCTGAAACAGATACGCGGCAGCGCACCGCAAATCACAGAGGCCAGCGACGGAGCTGCGGCGGGAATGGCTGTCGAAATTCTGGAGAAGCTCACGGAGCAGGAGAAAAAGGTGCTGGAGCTTATGGCGGGCGCAGCGACAAATCAGGAGATTTGCGATAAACTCGGTATCAGTCTCTCGACGGTTAAGCGGCATACCGGGAACATCTACGGCAAGCTGGGCCTCAAAAACCGCGCCCAATGCCTCAAGCTGATCCGGGAGCTGGGACTGCCGTAATTCGCAGATATACGGAAAACAGAGAGTAAAATAAACCGGACACGGGATACAGGCAATACAGACCTGTATCTTTTTTTGCGCGTAACTTTGGTATGATTTAATATTCTTCATTTTATGTTATTATGTTAACTGGGAAAAAATAGGTATCATTCCGGTTCAAAAGGGGCCTGCGAGTTTGCCACAGACTCCTTTTGGAGTCGTACTAAAACCAATCGCCGGGAGACTGATTACAGATGATCCATTCAAAAACTATAAACAAGGGGTGTAAAAAAATGAATCTGAAGAGAAGGATGCTGAGCGTTTTTCTGACGCTCGCAATGCTATTAAGCCTGATGCCGGCAATGGCGGCGGCAGAGGACCTGCCGACCGGCAGCTGGCAGGACGCGGGAGTCCCCGATACATCGTGGTTCGATACTCCCTCCGCCGGGCAGGATGGTTCGGCGTCTCATCCGTATGTCCTCGGCAACGCTGAGGAACTTGCCGGACTTGCGTCGCTTGCCGCGGACAGAACCCATTTCGCCGGCCTGTACATAAAGCTTGACGCGGACATCGATCTCGGCGGCAAGCTGTGGACGCCGATCGGCACCGACGCTTGCCGCTTTGCCGGCAATTTCGACGGGGACGGCCATGTGATCAAAAACATGACCATCCATGCAGACTCCGACAGCAACGCCGGCCTTTTCGGCGTGATCAATACCGACTATGGAAACTGTTCCATCAAAAACCTCGGCATGGTGGACGTCAATATCAGCGGAGACGGTATCCGGTATGCAGGGGCGTTGGCCACGGAGGTCTTTGTGACCGGTATGAGCGGGTATGACTTTACCGTGGATAACTGCTTCGCGACCGGGAGCATCCGTTCGGGATACCTCTTGAGCTGCCTTGGCGGCCTGCTCGGGGAAATGATGATCAACGGTGCAAGCGGCAACTCCGTCATCGTCAGCGACTGTTATTCAAACTGCGACATCTCCCTCGACAGCGCGGACGGTCAAAATTATTACACCCGTTATGCCGGAGGGCTGCTAGGGGACATGGTATATTACGGAGGCAGCGCGTCGGTAAACATTACCGATTGCTATTCCGCATCCAAAGTCGAGACTGCCAATCCGGACAGAAGCAAAATCGGCGCTTTTCTCGGATATGTCAATAATTCTTCCGTTTTGACTGTCGGGGGCTGCCTGTTTGATATGCAGGCGGCAAGCATCGGCTACGCAACCGACAAAACGAGCGCCGCGTTTTTCGGGGCGGAAGGAAAGCTGACCTCACAAATGACGGGGGCCGGAGCCGTGCCGTCGTCCTGGGACTCCGGCAAATGGCAGGCAGGAGCTGGCCTTTATCCGCAGCTTGCGACGTTTGCCGCGTCCGCAGATCCGGACGCCAAAGACAGCTCGCTTATAAGCGCGATCCCGGTCAAGCTTTTTGAAAACGGGTCGGTACCGGCGCTCAGCGACACGTCGGCCCTTTTAAGACACGGCTTTACCGTACCGGTCATAGCGGGGGTAACGTGGTCGTCCGACAATGCGGCCGTCCTTTCGGTCGGTCCGTCCGGCGGCAATGTGACGTTTTCAAGCCCCGCAAGCGACACCGAGGTCACGCTGACCGCAGCCCTGGAAAGCGGGATCAAAAAGGACTTTGTCCTGATGTGTAAGGCCGGCGCCGACCCGGCTGACGCCACTCCGCCCGCAGTGACAATCGAAGAGATTGCCCCGTCGGATTTTTCGGCGAGTGTCAATGTTTCCGCCGACGAGCCTTCCGACCTGTACGTGCTGGTCAGAGCGGCCGGGGATTTGCCCCCCGGCGCGGGCGATATCCTTGTGGATAGCCATACGATAAAGCTGACGGGGATCGCGGCCAATACCCCGGCTGCCGCTTCGATCCCGGAGCTTGACTGCCTCACCGATTATGTGGCCTATGCCGTCGGAACCGATCCTTCGGGCAACGTTTCTTCCGTGATAAGCCAGGCTTTTTCCACCGAGCAGGACCATACGCCGCCGACAATGAGTGGCTATAATATGGTGACAGTGTCGAGTGGAACAGCGAGTTTTTTCGTCAGCTATAACGAGGCGGGGACGATCCATTGCATCGTCCTTCCCTCCGCTTCTTCGTCAACGCCCTCGAATATACAGGTCGCGGCGGGCAAGGATGCGCACGGAAATACTGCCTTTTATGCGGGCGATACGGATTATCTCACGGCGGGGGCCAACTGCACCGTCAGTTTTGATGTCAGTTCCTTTGAACCGGACACCTATTATGTGTATTACGTTTGTGAAGATGCGGTCAGCAATATTTCAAGCGTCGGTTCCCCCGTCTTGGGTCCGGGATATCCGGCCTTTGAGATTCGGGGACAGGTCACGTTTACCGTCACCGACAGCAGTACTTCCGATGTGTTGGAAGGGGTAAGCGTCAAGATCGGGTCCAAAACAAAAACGACGGATGCGGACGGCACGGCGGTCTTCACCCTATCGGGCGGAGACTACACCTATCTGGCCCAAAAAGAGGGCTATCGGGGGGCGTCGGGGAGCCTTAACGTCAACCAGCAGGCGATGACAAAGGGCGTTGCGCTGACGCCGGGCGGCGGCGGCCTCTATTCCGCGTCCTTCCATGTCACGGATACAAGCGGCGCGGTAGCGGGGGCCGAAGTCACGATCGGTCCCGATACCAAAACGACCGATTCGGGCGGGAACGCCGAATTTTATCTGGAATCCGGAAGCTATGACTATTCCGTGAGCGCTGTGGGCCGCGCGGCGAAAACGGGCGGAATCACAATCGACGCAGAGAACATCACGGAAAATATCACACTCGATCTGGATACCGCAGGAGTGGCAGTGGCCATCACAGGCCATACGGAGGGTCAGCTGGAGAGTGAGCTTGCCGCCTATCTCTCCGCGTACAGCCTGACAAACGGTATGGTCACATCCCTTTCGGTTGCCGGCGGAACGGTGAACGCGGCCGATACCGCGGCCATAAGAAGCCGCTTTGCGGATACCTTAAAAACGCTGGACTTCTCCGGGACGGCATTTGACGGCAATGCGGTTCCGGACGGCGCGCTCGTAAACTGCTATGTTCTGACGGATCTGATTCTGCCCGACTCGGTCACGGCCATCGGCGCAGAGGCTTTCTATTGGTGCATCGGCCTTACAGACGTCACATTACCCGCAGGGATAACCGATATCGGCTATGCCGCTTTCTATCAGTGCACCGGCCTTTCATCCGTTGCGCTGCCGGCGAGCCTTCAAACGATCGGCAGCAGCGCTTTTTGGAACTGCAGCGATCTTACGGCCGTCACGCTGCCCGCAAGTGTCGTAAGTATCGGGAACAGCGCCTTTTACCAAAGCGGCCTTACGGACCTGTACCTGCTGTCGCCAACGCCGCCCAGTGTCGGCAGCAACATTTTCGGCGGTCATCCGGAAAATGCCAAGGTCCATGTGCCCGCAAACAGCCGTTCCGCGTTCTACAATTGTGACGACGGGGATACGACCGACCGGTACTGGTATGACCTTTTGGTCGATGACCCGGAGATGGGACCGTTCCTTGAAGAAAGCCAGACCGTCAGAACCTCCGATACGGAAGCGACCATCGACTTTACATCAGATAAGGGTGGCGCATATTATTACGCGGTCGTCGACAGCGGCGCTGCGGAGCCCGGCATCGACACTTCAGGCGCCGGAACGGCCTTAATTGAAGACTATAACGTGCTGAACGCCACTTTGACCGCGGGCGCCAAGGATCTCTACATCATAGCAAAGAGCGAAGACGAAAAGCTCGGCAACAAGCTCAAAATCGAAATCCCCGCGTACGTACCTCCGATCGACGTCGTGATCACCGGCCATCAGGCAGGCTCGCTTGCTTCCGAGGTCGACGATTATCTCGAAGCCCACGGCTTTTCCGAAGAGTACGAATGGATCGAAAGCCTGAAAGTGTCCGGCGGGACGATCAACGGATACACTGCGGACGGTTCATATGGGGATGGAGCCGATACCGACGAAGACTATATTGTTAACAATTTCTTTGATTGGGTGAGGCTCAAAACGCTCGATTTTTCCGGAACCTCTTTTGAAAATAACGCCATAAGCGACGAGTTGTTCGCCATGAAAACTTCTTTGGTCAATGCCTATCTGCCGGAAGGCGTGACGGAGATCGGCGATGATGCGTTCATGTATTGCGTCTACCTCACAGACATCACTCTGCCGTCAAGCGTCACGTCTATCGGCGATAGGGCGTTTGGGGCATGTTTCAGCCTTGAGTCCGTTACTTTGCCCGCGGGCGTTACGTCCATCGGCGACGAGGCGTTTACCTCCTGTCAATCGCTCGGCAATTTAACCCTCCTTTCCTCAACACCTCCGAGCGTAGGGGAGGATGCGTTCAGCGACATCATGGATGGCGCAGCGGCACATGTCCCGTACGGCAGCTCAGCCGCCTATCTGGCCGCCCCGGATGGGGACACAACGGATGACCTGTGGTATGGGCTTGTCATTACAAGCTCATCCGCCGCGGTCGGAAACGTGACCGTGACCGGCACAACAGGCTCGCCGATCACAGACACGGATGTGACCATCACCATATCGGACGACAGCCTTGTCGCCATAAGCGCCGGCACTGACCTGTCAGGCTGGTTCACGAACCTCCCGGCAGGCCTGACGGCAAAGGCCGCCGTTGATGTAACAGACGGCGGCGCCTCGGTGACCGTCACCATCAGCGGAACACCGTCAGAAACATCGAACGCGGTAATGGCAATTACGATTCCGGCATCCGGCATGACCGGCGGTATCGCCCTGCCGGTGACATCCAATGCCGGCGCCAAGTTTAACATCACCAGCAACTCTGCTTTCGTACCGATAACAGGCATCACCGGCGTACCGACCACGGCAACTGCAGGCGTTAACCTGACGCTCAGCGGGACGGTCGCTCCGGCCAACGCGACGAATCAGACCATCGTGTGGAGCGTCCAGAGCGCGGGTACGACAGGCGCAACGGTCACCGGCAATACTCTCTCCACCACGGCGGCGGGAACCGTCACCGTAAGGGCGACCATAGCAAACGGCCTGACCGAAAGTACAAACTATACGAAGGACTTTGATATTACGGTGAATACAGCCTTTGTGCCAGTCACAAACATCACCGGCGTACCGACCACGGCAACTGCAGGCGTTGGCCTGACGCTCAGCGGGACGGTCGCTCCGGCCAACGCGACGAAACAGACCATCGTGTGGAGCGTCCAGAGCGCGGGTACGACAGGCGCAACGGTCACCGGAAGCACTCTCTCCACCACGGCGGCGGGAACCGTCACCGTGAGGGCGACCATAGCAAACGGCCTGACCGAAAGTACAAACTATACGAAGGACTTTGATATTACGGTGAGTGCGGCGGCCCCGACCGTGACGAGCGTAACCGTAAGTCCGCTGACCATAACAGTGCAAAAAGGCCACCAACAACAATTCAGCGCCACGGTCAGCGGGACGAATAACCCCGCACAGACTGTAACATGGAGCGTCTATGGCGGCGGTGCAGGCACGTCCATCGACTCTGACGGTGAACTTACGATAGCCGCTGACGAAACGGCAGGAACGTTGACTGTTACGGCGACCTCGACGGTGAATACGTTAAAATCCGGCAGCGCGACAGTCACGGTAACCGATGTGCCGCCCTCGACCTACTCCGCGACGGTGCTGGTGAGAAAGGACGGCTCGGACTGGACGTCCGGCGCGCCGGCGTTCACGATCGGCGTTGACGCAGGGAGCGCCGTGGTCAGCGGCTCCAATCTCGCGGACGGGACATATAACATTTATGCGGACGGCGCGGATACCGGAGCAGACATCACGGTATCGGGCGCGGCGGTCTCGGTGACTTTGGATTACTACACCCTGACCCTGAACGCCGGTGCGGGTATTGAGAGCGTCAGCGGGGATGGCATATATCTCTCCGGTGCGAGCGCAAGCATTGATGCTGTCGTGTCCAGCGGCTATATATGGGAGAAATGGTCGGATAATAACACGGCTAAGGCCCGCACCGTCCCGATGAGCAATACCCTCACCCTCACAGCCAGCGCGGCGCTGACGCCTCCGACCTTTACGGCGGTGACAGGCATCACCGGCGTACCGGCCACGGCAACCGCAGGCGTTAACCTGACGCTCAGCGGTACAGTGGCTCCGGTTAATGCGACGAACCAGACCATTGTATGGAGCGTCCAGAACCCAGGTACGACAGGCGCAACAGTCTCCGGCAATACGCTCTCCACCACGTCGGCGGGAATTGTGATCGTGACGGCGACAATCGCAAACGGCCTGACCGAAAGCACGGATTATACACAGGACTTTACTATAACGGTGACTGCGGCTTCGGCTGCCACCTATACCGTTACCTTTATCAGTAACGGCTCGGTATATACCACCGAAACCGTTAACGCGGGAGAGAGCATCGGAAGTGCAGCCTGGCCGGCTGATCCGACGAGAAGCAGCTATACCTTCGGAGGCTGGTTCACGGGAGAAAACGGCGCAGGAGCTCAGTTTACCGCCACGACGTCCGTAAATGCCATAACGACCGTCTACGCTAAATGGACATATAGCGGCGGCAGCGGTGGCGGCGACAGCACTCCGCCAACGCCTGCTGCACCGACCACACCGACAGCGCCGACCTATAACGCCGACGTTGAAGCAGGCAACGGTACTAAAATGACACTTCATGTTACGATTGACAAGGCTGCCGGAAGAGCAAGAGTAGATACAGGCTCTCAAACGCTCACGCCGGAAGGGACTGTCGTCACAATGCCCTCCATCCCCGACGTCAATACCTATTCAGTTGTAATACGGGTGCCGGAGCTGTCAAAGCCCAGCAAACAAGGCACGCTGACACTCAATACAAATAATGGCAGCGTCACCGTCCCGTCCAATATGCTGACAGACGTTGAAGGAATCAGTGGGAGCAAGGCGGAAATATCTATCGGAAAGGGTGATAAGAGCCCTCTGCCGGAGGATGTGAAAGCTGCCATCGGCGACAGGCCGCTGGTACAGCTCACGCTGTCCGTCGACGGCAAGCAGACCGACTGGAGTAACCCCGGCGTGCCAGTGACGGTATCCATCCCTTATACACCTGCAGCAGAGGAGCTTGTGCATCCCGAAAGCATTGTCATCTGGTACATCGACGGCAGAGGCAACGTGGTCTCCATACCCAACGGACACTACGATGCGGCTGCCGGCACAGTGACCTTTGACACCACCCATTTCAGCGATTACGCCGTGGTCCACAATCCCATAAGCTTCAACGATGTGGCGGCGGGTGCATGGTACGGCAAGGCGGTGAGCTTCATCGCAGCGAGAGAAATTACGTCGGGCACGGGCAATGGGAATTACAGCCCGGAAGCAAAGCTGACACGCGGCGAATTCATTGTCCTGATGATGAAAGCCTACGGCATAGCCCCGGATACGAACCCGACTGAAAACTTCTCCGATGCGGGCAACACTTATTACACCGACTACCTTGCGGCTGCTAAGCGGCTTGGAATAGCCACGGGCATTGGAAACAACCAATACGCGCCGGGTAAGGAAATTACCCGTCAGGAGATGTTCACCCTGCTATACAAAGCCCTCAAGGTCATCGGACAATTGCCTCAGGGCGATTCCGGCAAGACACTCTCCGACTTCACCGACGCCGGGCAGATCGATGCCTGGGCGAAGGACGCCATGACGCTGCTGGCAAAGACCGGCACCGTCAGCGGAAACAATGGAGCACTCACGCCGCTCAGTACGACTTCCAGAGCGGAAATGGCGCAGGTGCTGTATAATCTGCTGTCGAAATAGACTGGCTTCAAACCCGGCGAAAGCCGGGGACGCAAAGCCAAAGGGTCTGCAATGGCATGACAAAAGCCATGATGACAGTCCTGGCTGCTAAATGTTGACACAAGCCTGCCCTGCTACGGGGCAGGCTTGTGTGTTCATCGGCAATCCACATCATTCAATGATTTTGTCGGTAATTTGTAAAGTTTATTCAGGCTCCCGGCGCAAGGGGCGCTCCAAATATGTTTCACATCCGACCTTTTTCTTTGGAGATGGAAATAAAGAAAACGGGGCAATTCATACATACATCCTTCATTTTCAACAGCACCGCTTGTAAATCCTTTCATTATGCAGAGATTTGACATAGAACTTCCGTCGTTCTAGTGACAATTGAACGCCTTTGCGTATATAATAGTTGTATATTCGCTTATGCGAATATACAACTATACGAAAGGAATATCCGATGAAAACCTTGTTAAACGCCTTAAAAGCTTTATCCGACGAAACCCGTCTGCGCATTGTAAACCTGCTTTACGAAAAGGAGCTTTGCGTCTGCGACATCATGGAGGCGCTGAAGATATCTCAAACAAAGGCCTCCAGACATCTAACCTGTCTAAAAAACGCCGGGCTGGTTTCGGATCGGAAGCACGCTCAATGGGTGTACTATTCCATCATACGCAGTGGGGACATGAAGTTTGTCGACAGCCTGGTGTTTGATCATATAAGAAAACTCCGTGAGCCTGACGACGACCTCAAAAGCCTTAACGAATGGCTTTCAATGAAAAATATATCTTGTGAATAGCGTATTTCGGAGGTGTTGAATGTGAGAAAAGAGCTTTATTCTTCTGCTGGAAAGACCGGGGGCAGAGGCCGATTATCATTTTTAGACAGGTTTTTGACGTTATGGATTTTTCTTGCGATGGCAGCGGGTGTGATCGGAGGCTTCCTGTTTCCCGGTCTGGCGAAGTCGCTGGAAGGAATGAGTACGGGGACTATCTCATGGCCGATCGCTGTCGGGCTTATTGTCATGATGTATCCCCCGCTCGCAAAGGTGAAGTACGAAGAAATAGGGAAAGTAGCCCGGAACAAAAGGGTATTCGGGTTTTCCCTCGTACAGAACTGGATTATCGGTCCGATACTGATGTTTGTTCTTGCCGTGCTTTTACTGCCGGACTTGCATGAATATGCTATAGGGCTAATAATTATCGGCCTCGCTCGCTGTATTGCCATGGTTATCGTATGGAATACCCTTGCCGGAGGCGACAATGAATACTGCGCCGCCCTGGTCGCCCTGAATTCGATATTCCAGATTTTATTCTATTCCGTCTATATCCATTTATTTGTGACGGTAATTCCGAAATGGCTCGGATTTTCCTGGGGAGGCCAGGCGGTCGATATTTCCATATGGGATGTGGCAAAAAGCGTCCTCATCTACCTGGGAATCCCGTTCGCAGCCGGTTTATTGACAAGGTACGGCCTTATATCCGCCAGGAGCAAGGAATGGTATGAAAAAGTATTCCTTCCCAGGATATCTCCGCTGGCCTTAATCGCCTTACTCTACACCATTATCGTTATGTTTGTCCTCAAGGGCCGGTTTATCGTCCAGCTCCCGGGCCATGTCGCAAGGATCGCCCTTCCCCTGCTCATCTACTTTGCGATCATGTTTTTTGTAAGCTTCTATATGTCCTATAAGGGCAGGTTTAAGTATGAGCAGAGCGTTTCTCTTGCCTTTACCGCAGCGAGCAACAATTTCGAGCTGGCCATTGCCGTTGCCGTAGCGGTTTTCGGTATCGGTTCAGGCCAGGCTTTCGCAGCCGTAATCGGGCCGTTGATCGAGGTACCCGTTATGATTGCCCTGGTCAACGCGGCTTTGGCCTTCAGACGTAAATATTTCGGCGAACCGGGATTGACGGATAACGTCAACGAACCCGTTCAGAGGTAACAGTATAAAAGTTTTGGAGGTGCAATATGAAATTCCTTATTATCGGCGGTGTGGCCTCCGGGACCTCGGCGGCTGCTAAAGCCAGGAGAAATAGCGAATCGGCAGACATCAAAATTTTCGATACGGATATCGACATATCTTATTCAGCCTGCGGCCTGCCGTACTATATCGGCACTGAAATTGTGGACAGGAGGCAGCTTGTCCCAAGGGATGCCGCATTCTTTAAAAGCAGATATAATGTCGATGTTTATACGAGGCATGAGGTACTGGAAATCCAGCCGCAGGAAAAAACTCTCACAATAAAAAATTTAAATACCTCCGAAGTATTTAAGGAAGGCTTCGACAAGCTTGTCATTGCAACCGGGGCCAGGCCTGTCGTACCGAAGATTGAAGGAATTGACAAGACCAATGTTTTTTTCCTGAGGAATGTGCTGAGTGCGGATCGTATCCGTGAATTCATGGCAAGTAGCCTGCCAAAATCCGCCGTTATTATAGGCTCCGGCTTCATTGGCATGGAAATGGCTGAAAACTTAAGGGCAAGGGGGCTGGATGTAACCATCGTTGAGATAGCGGATCAGGTTATGCCTGCCCTGGATCCCGATGTCGCCGTATATTTAAAGGATTATCTTGAAAAGAAAGGCGTTAGTCTAATATTAAGCGACCCTGTCGTTGCGCTGGAAGGAAATCTTTCCGCCCGCAGCACAGTTTTAAAAAGCGGAAAAGCATTAAGCGCGGACATGGTTATTATAGCCTCCGGCGTCAGGCCGAATGTGGAGCTGGCAAGAAACGCCGGAATAGAAATGGGGCAAACCGGAGCGATAAAGGTCAATACCAGGATGCAAACGAATATTGAGGATATTTATGCCTGCGGAGACTGCGCAGAGGCCTATTCCCTGATCACAGGCAAGCCCGTTTACCGTCCGCTGGGCTCTACGGCAAACAAAATGGGCAGAATCGCGGGAGATCAAATAACGCAAGGTGATCTGGAATTCAGAGGAGTTCTCGGAACCGGCATTTTCAAAGTGTTTGACATGACTGTAGCGCAGACCGGCCTTACGGAGAGGGAGGCGATAAAGGAAGGCTACAATGTCGCGGTCTGCCATAATATAAAGCCCGACAGGCCTGAATACTATCACGGTAAAGAGATGGTTATAAAAGCTGTTGCCGACAGGGCTACCGGCAGGGTTTTGGGCGCCCAGATTATCGGCGAAGCCGGGGTTGACAAGCGAATCGACGTTTTTGCGACAGCGATTACTTTCGGCGCGAGGGCAGAGGATTTATTCCATCTGGATCTGGCATATGCCCCGCCCTTTTCCACTACAAAGGACCCGGTGATCTATACGGGCATGATTCTTGACAATGCGATCAACAGGGGAAGGAAACTGATAACAGCCGAAGAGCTGGAGACTAAAATCCAGAATGGCGAAAGTATAAATATCATTGACGCCAGAGCGTCCGACCAATATGAGCAGTCTCATATCGACGGTGCAATAAGCGTCCCTCAGGATAAAATCAGGACGGAACTGGCCGCGCTCAATAAAGAAATTCTGACAGTTACGTACTGCAACAAAGGGGTTACCGGAAACGCGGCCCAAAACGTCCTTATAAATAATGGATTTAAAAAAGTATGCAACCTGTCGGGCGGGCATAAGAATTACATGAAGAACAAATAAGCCGCCTCATGTATTTTTATCCGCTTTAATCAAAGCTCTGACCTGCCCGACCGCATCTTCGATATAATTTGGAAGCGGCTCGCTTTTTATCCCTGCCATATAGATGTTGCACCTGTTGAGAGGTATCAATACCTTTCTTGCCGGGCTTTCCGCGATTGCCCTCGCCATAAGGGGGGTGAGCTCCCCCAGCATGGAATTCGCGGCGATGATGCCTATTGGCCCTAGGATCACATCCACCTTCGGGGAGCAGTAAACGATGGCGTTCTCCCCGGACGCCCCTTCGCCGGCGCCCGCCTTGAGCATGAGCGCCGCCGCCAGCGCGTTTGTCCCGAGCGCGATGATATCGATTGTATCTCCAAATTCTACCCTGAGCTTTTCCACGATCGCCTTGCCCATACCGCCGCCCTGCCCGTCTATCACAGCTATCCGCATAAAATTCCTCCATACTGTCCTTCAAATGTTGTAATTCATTATAACAGAACTATGGGTTTATAGTATACTTATATTGTCTGCTATGTTAATTATGTTAAAACATGCCCCCGCGCGGGTATATAATTAACTCTATCGATTTGCAGGAAGCGGGTGATTTTTCTGATCTCATACATCCTGACGTTTACCGAGGGAATTTTGACCTTCATTTCGCCCTGCATCCTCCCGATGCTTCCGATATACTTCATTTATCTGGCGGGGGCGTCCGAAGACGGAAGCGGCGCGGCGCCGCAGGACAGAAGACGCATGATTATAAACTCGGCCGGCTTTGTAATAGGCTTTACGATCGTATTTGTCGCTCTCGGAGCCACAGTTACGTCGATAGGCCATTTTCTTGTAAGCAACAGGCCTCTGCTCCAGAAGCTCAGCGGAGCTGTCATGGTCTTATTCGGGCTCCACTTCGCAGGGATACTCAGGCTTGGCTTTTTGGACGCTGAAAAGCGTATCGGGTATACATTTACCCGGCTCCGGTTCTTGAGCTCCATCGTATTCGGAATCGTTTTCGGCTTCGGATGGACGCCGTGCCTGGGCGCATTCCTGGGCTCCGCTCTTCTGCTGGCCGGCAGCTCGGAAACGATACTCCGGGGCGTACTTCTCCTGTTTATATACTCGCTGGGCCTCGGCTTGCCCTTTCTTCTGACCGCAGTATTGTTCGACAGGGCAAAGGGGGCAATCAGACGGCTTCAAAAGCACGGCCGGGCAATAAGGCTTGCATCCGGCATTCTGCTTATAGCTGCAGGAATATTGGTATATACAGATAGTTTGAAGTTTTTGAATCCGGGCTGAGGAGGGACATTTTATGAAAAGGCCTATGAGTATCATAATATGGGCGGTAGCGCTGGTGGCGGTGCTGATTGCGGCGTACACCTTTTATACGGGGAACAAGGGGCAGTATGCGGAGGCGAAGCCGCGGCAAGACGCCTCTTCGTCCGAAAAGGTCATGGCGCCGGATTTTGCGTTGAAGGACCTGGACGGCAATACCGTAAAGCTTTCCGATTATAAAGGCAAGATCGTGATCCTCAATTTCTGGGCGGTATGGTGCCAGTATTGCAAGCAGGAAATGCCGGACCTGAACGAACTGAACAAGGAGCTGGAGAAGGAAAACGAAGCGGTGATCTTAGCCGTGGATGTCCAGGAATCGCCGGATACAGTCAAAGAATACCTTTCGTCGGACAATATCGACCTTAAGGTTTTATTGGACAGCGACGGAGAAGCAGCCTCATCGTACGGCATTACCGGTTACCCGACCACCTTTATCGTAAACAAGGACGGCTCCCTTTATACTTATATCTCGGGCAGGACAGACAAGGAAACCCTGCTGGAGGCCATAAGCAAGGCAAAGCAGGACGAAAAATAGCTTGACGCCTTGATTTTAAGCATTCCTTCAATTAATAAATTTCACGAAGCTCCGCATGGTCCTGGCAAGCTCGTCGAAGGCCTGCTTCTTATCCTCGGCGGATGCGGCGCCTTCGATGCATTTCATCGAGTGCTTTTCCAGTATAAGGCTGCCGGTCTTGTTGATTGCCGCCCGTACCGCCGCCACCTGGGTCAGGATCTCCACGCAGCTCTTATCCTCTTCGATCATTTTGTGGATTCCCTTAACCTGCCCTTCAATGCGCCTGAGCCTTTTCAATATATCTTCCTTGGATACGGATTTCATTTCATCCATTATGCACTGCCTCTGATACGTTATGGGGGTATAATGACATTATACGTCAAAGCCCGTAATTTTACAAAGCCGCCGGCGAGGTACATGCCGGCGGCTTTGAAATGTTTACTCTCCGATCCCTCGTCACTCCCTGAGCTGTGCCCCGACGTTATCCTTCAGGCCGTCCAGAATTCTGCGCATCGTTTTCCCGACCTCTTCATCCGTCAGAGTTTTGTCCTCGGCCCGGAAGGTGATTGAATATGCGATGCTCTTCATTCCCTCAGGCACCTGTTTTCCTTTATATACGTCAAATAATTTCAGGTCCTCGAAAATCCGGCCCGACCTCTGCCTTATGACGTCCTCGATCTGTTTTACCAGCACCTCGTCCTTCACCAGAAGGGCAATGTCCCTCGTGACCGCCGGGAATTTCGGCAGCGGCTTGTATTGGGCCTTCAGCGAAGCGTTGGCCACCATGGGCTCTATATCCAGCATGGCCGCATAGTTCCTCTCGGCGGCCTCGAATTTCTGTGCTACCTCGGGATGGATCTCACCGAGCACCCCGGCTTCCCTGCCTTTGATTAACAGCTTAGCGGTCCTTCCGGGATGAAATGAGGGGTAATCACGCACGGGCTCGTACGCAAAATCCTTTATACCCAGCCTGTACAGCAGCTCATCCACAACGCCCTTCAGATCATAGAAATCAGCAGCTCCGTACATGCCCATCGTCAGCACCGGTTTTTCATACGGGAGCTCGGTCACAGGAAGGCTTTTGGGGATATAGACGCAGGATACCTCGAAAAGCCTGGCCTCCTCCACCCGCTTGTTGTAGTTGTTGCTCAGCACCTCGAGCATCTCGGGCAGCGTGGTGGTCCTCATTATACTGAAATCCTCTCCCAGAGGATTCATTACTGTGACTGTCCTTCTGAGCTCGCTGCCGGCAGGCAGGCCGAGCAGGTCGAACACCTTCGGGCTTGCAAACGAGTAGGTGTAGGTCTCCGAAAGACCGCAGGCCAGCATCGTCTGACGGATGATATCCTCAACCTTCTGCTTCCAGGATTTTTTGCCCATCGTTGCGGCCTTGCCCTCAAGCAGCTTGGCCTCTATATTGTTGTAGCCGTAAAAACGCGCCACCTCTTCGGCCAGGTCCGCTTCTTCGATGATATCGGGCCTGAAGGAGGGGATGGCTACCGTCATTGCGGACAGGTTTACCGTAAACTCGAGAGAATTAAATATTTCCACCATCCTCTTGATCGTGACCGAGGTGCCCAGCAAAGCATTTATTTTCTCAGGCCTGAAGAGTATTGTCCTCAAAGCGGCTTTTTTAGGATAGCAGTCTATGACGCCCCTGCAGACCGTACCCGCTCCGAGCTGCTCGACCAGCTGCACCGCCCTGTCGACCGCAGAAATGACATTCTCGGGGTCCAGGCCTTTTTCAAAGCGGCCGGACGCCTCGGTGCGCATTCCCAGCTTCTTTGCAGTCAGCCTTACGGAAATGCCGTCGAAGCAGGCCGACTCAAACAGGATGGTCCCCGTATCGCCCGTAACCTCGGAATTTGCTCCGCCCATGACACCCGCAACCGCCACGGGTTTCGCGGCGTCGGCTATGACCAGCATGGAGGAGTCCAGCGTCCTGTCCTGGTCGTCCAGTGTCTTCATCAGCTCTCCGTCCCGTGCGCGGCGTACGATTATGCTTTTTCCCTCAAGGTTTGCAAGATCGAAGGCATGCATGGGCTGCCCCAGCTCCAGCATGACATAGTTTGTTATATCCACGATGTTGTTTATCGGCCTCACGCCGGCCGCCTTCAGCCTGTCGCGCAGCCACCTCGGAGACGGAGCTATTTTTATATCCTTGACTATCCTGGCGGCATACCTCGGGCAAAGATCGGGGTCGAGTATCTCGACCGAAGCCTCTCCGGTTATATCTCCCCCGTTTTCCAGGACTTTTATATCCGGCCTTCTGAAGCCGGTCGCAAGAGTGGCCGCCGACTCTCTTGCAATGCCTGTTATGCTGAAGCAATCCGGTCTGTTTGAGGTTATCTCAAACTCTACAACAGCCTCGTCCAGGCCCAGGACCTCCTTGACATCCCTTCCCGGGGACAGGTCCTTATCCAGTATGAATATGCCGTGCTCGGCCGCATCCGGGTAATCGTCGAAGGACAGGCCAAGCTCCTGTATGGAGCACATCATTCCTTCGGATTCCACTCCCCGGAGCTTCCCGCGGGTTATTTTCTTGCCTTCGGCCAGCGTCGATCCGTCCAGCGCCACCGGTATTACATCCCCAACGCTGATGTTCGTGGCGCCAGTCACGATCTGTATGGTATCCGTGCCGATATCCACAAGCGATACCTGCAGCCGGTCGGCGTCGGGATGCTTCTCAAGCTTTGCAATCCTGCCGGTGACGACCCTGGTGATTTCCTCATGTCGGACCTCAACGCCCTCCACCTTGGAGCCGGACATTGTCATCGCATCCGCATATTCCTTCGGACTTACATTTATATCCACATAATCTCTCAGCCAATTCAACGGTACCTTCATATGCACCCATCTCCTTTCAAATCAATCATCAAATCAATCAGAACTGCTTCAGAAAACGGACGTCGTTTTCGTAAAGCAGCCTCAGATCGTCGATATTGAATCTTCCCATCGCGGTCCTCTCGACGCCGAGGCCGAAGGCAAAGCCGCTGTATATTTCGGGGTCTATGCCGCATTCCCTGAGTACGTTGGGATGCACCATGCCCGCGCCGAGTATTTCGATCCAGCCTTCGTTCTTGCAAACCCTGCAGCCTGAACCGCCGCAGGTCCAGCACGAAACGTCCACCTCTGCGCTGGGCTCGGTGAACTGGAAATGGTGCGGCCTCAGCCTTATCCGGGTATTCTCTCCGAACAGGCTTTTTGCAAAGACGCGCAGCGTCCCCGACAAATCGCCCATCGTCACTCCCTTATCCACCACGAGGCCTTCCACCTGGTGGAATATGGGCGAATGGGTGGCGTCCACCGCATCGGATCTGTAGACCCTGCCGGGGCATATGATCTTTATCGGCGGCTCCTTTTCCTGCATCACTCTTATCTGTACGGGCGAGGTCTGCGATCTCAGAAGTATGTTGTCGGTGATATAGAATGTGTCCTGTGTGTCCCTTGCCGGGTGTCCTTTGGGGATATTGAGCGCTTCGAAATTATAGTAATCCAGCTCTATCTCAGGTCCCTCCGCTATTTCATAGCCCATGCCTATAAACACGTCCTTGATCTCGTCAAGCACGATGCTCAGGGGATGCTTTTTGCCGAGATTCCTCCGCTTTCCCGGGATGGTTACGTCGATGGCTTCGCTTTCAAGCCGCTTTGAACGCTCCTTCAGCTCGAGCTCGTTTTTCACCTCGTCGATCCGTGCCTCCACAAAAGCCCTCACATCATTGGCAAGCTGCCCTATGACCGGCCTCTCCTCCGGCGTCAGCGCGCCCATTCCCCTCAGGACGGCCGTCAATTCGCCCTTTTTGCCCAGGTATTTCAGTCTGATGCCTTCGAGCTCTGCGGCAGACTGTACGCAAGCCAGCTCCTTCCCGGCATCCGTCTTGATATTGTTAAGCTGCTCCTTCATATATCCTGCTCCTTCCTTGTAATATGCGTCAAAGTCCCATCGTCCGTTCTCCCGTGCTTCGGATAAAAATATAAAAGCCCCCGTCCCGAAAGGGACGAAGGCAATTTCTCCGCGGTACCACCCATGTTCCGGCCCCGTCGCGCAGGGCTGGCGCTTGTGAAACAACTCCTTCACGAATGTGAAGTCCATTGTTTTTCCGTATAACGTACGAATCACGTCATCTCCTAATTGGACGCACATGATATGCTCCGTTCAGGATGCGGCTCCGGAGGGAACTTCGCCGGTTCGTTCATTGGAAATGCTTTCAGCCGCAGGCAAAACCTCTCTGTAAAGTCTTTCCCGGTTACTTTCCTCTTTCATAGCCTTTGATAATTATTTTCAAATTATTATACCACCGAAGCGGCGTTTATACAACATTGATTTGTAATTTTCTGTTTTTACGGCTCAATGCCGTCAATGCAGCAGTATTTTAATAAGCCAGGGCCTTTTGACCTCAACGGCGTCGTAGTTGCAGAGCTCGTGGCAGCAGAAACACCTGATGCATTTGTTCAGGTCCAGCACCGGCCTGCCGTCCTCCATTTTTATCGCGGAGGGAGGGCAGCTCCTTGCGCATACGCCGCAGCCCTTGCAGGCTTTGTAATCGAACTTCGGTCTTGCCTTCATCACCCTGTTCAATCTTTTCGATATGAAACGGGGCATCAGGAGATTATAGAAATTGAAGGAAAGCTTCCGCGTAGGTATCCTGAAATCGTCTATGCTTACGTTCTTTATCTCCTCACCCAGTATATTTATATCTTCCGGGCTTCCGCTGCACAGGCCTCTTGCCTTTGACTTCCTTATGGTGGGCACCTCTTTCGGCTCGAGGCCTATGAGCTTTGACGCCACCACATCCAATTCATACGGATTTGCGCTCGCAATCACAAGCCCCACCTGCTTGGGATGGCCGTTCGTAGGCCCATAGCCCTCCATCCCGACAATTGCGTCCATAACGGTCAGGACAGGCTTTGCAAAGCCGCATATATCCAGCAGCACGTCCGCAAAATCATCGGCATCCTCAAACCTTAGATGATATTCGGCTTTGTAGCTCCCCGGGATGATGCCGAACAGATTTTTCACCGCCCCGCTGTATACCGTCATCATGTGAGTCTTTATTTTGGGGATATTGATGATTTTGTCGACCTCCAGGACAGGCTTTATGGTCTTGATCGACTTCATTATTTTGCCTTCGTGATAGGGCACATCCACGACATCCGTGTCGTAGTTGAGCTCCGCACCGCTCTCTTGCGCGGCTTTGGCCATGCCGCAGGTTTCATAGACCGACTCCAGCGTACTCCTGTTATAGAAATGATAACCGCCCGGGCTGTCGCCTATTATCGGCCTTCCGCCAGCCTCGGCTACCAGCTCGGCCAGGGCCTGTGCGAGAGAGGGATGGGTGGTCGTGACCTTTTCCGGCCTTCTTCTGATGAGCAGGTTCACCTTGAGAAGAACCCTGTCTCCGGGCTTTACGAATGCGGATATCCCACCAAGAAGATCCAGCGATTCCCTGACAGACTTTTTTACCCGTTCGTATTCATAATTCTCACATTTTACAATTGATACATCACTCATAGGACACCCCCTGAATCACATTTCAAACAGCGTTTACGTTAACGGGCAGCCCCTGTTGCGAGACTGCGGAGCCACCCCAACCAGCCTCAGCGTCAAAAG
>JAEZJL010000063.1 GCA_023415815.1 Bacillota bacterium
GCATGAAGCTTCTGACGAATTCGCGCTTGTAAACGGAGTCCTCGGTTCGGAGGTTTATACGCTTCATTGCGGAGATCAGCTTTTCAAAATACCGGAGCAAGGCCGACATTCTATCGGGCAATGTGAAATTTAAACCGTCTGCATATGGGAGTCTCAGCATTGAGTCTGTCCTCCTAATAATTTACATATAACAGATTTTACCATATACATATGAAACTATGCTATTGCCGGGAAATTATAACATATCTGATATGTATAAGAAATTTCTTCACCTGATAATATGTGCAGGAATCTGGATATTTATGTCGAATATATAAAAAATGCCAATGATTATCCACGGAGGGATAAATGCGTAAAGTACATATTGATAAAGTGCAGCTGGGTACGAGACTTGCGAGGACAATATTCAATTCTGACGGGGGCGTACTTCTATCTAAGGGCATTGAAATCAAGGAAAGCTTTATCGACAAACTCAAGTCCCACGGAATAACGGAGATTTACCTCGAAGACGAGCTTTCCGAAAACGTTGTTGTCGACGATATAGTGCGTGAAACCACCAGAAACGAGGCGGTTGTACTCGTAAAAAGCATGATGAACAATTATCTTTTTTCATCGTCGGTCGATGTTGGGGCGGTTAAGGCAATGGTCAACAAAATAATCGACGAGCTGCTTATCAACGACGACATCCTGCACAATCTTTCCGAAATTAAATCCGTGGATGACTATACCTTCGAGCATTCGGTCAACGTATGCATACTCTCGCTTATAACCGGCATAGGGCTCGGCTTCGACGTACAGAAGCTCAGGGATCTCGGCACCGGCGCCATGCTTCACGATATAGGCAAGCTGTGCATCCCGCGCGAAATCCTGAAAAAACCCTCCCAGCTGACAGTGGAGGAATTTGAAGAAATAAAGAAGCATACGGTATTCGGCTATGAAATACTGAAAAAAAGCGGGAAGGTCAACCTGGTTTCGGCCTTTATCGCCTTCGGGCACCATGAAAGATATGACGGAAGCGGCTATCCGCTGCAGCTCAAAAGCGATAACATACAGCAGTGCGCCAGGATCGTAGCGGTTGCCGATGTGTACGACGCGTTGACCTCGGACAGGGTGTACAGGAAAAAGCTGAAGCCTAACGAGGTTTTTGAGTATATAACCTCGCTTGGAGCGCATCACTTTGACCCGAAGGTCATAGAAAGCTTTGTGAGATATGTCACCATCTACCCCGTGGGCACGGGGGTCATGCTTAATACAAGGGAACGCGGACTTGTTATCAAGGCGAACAAAAACACACCGACAAGGCCGGTAATCAGGGTCATATATGACGAGCGCCAGAAGAGGCTGGGCAATTTCTATGAAATGGACCTGACCGAGAAGAACAATATCTTTATAATCGACAGCTGTGAATTATAATTCCAGGCTTTGGGATACCAGGCACGCACGCAGGCGCCGCGGCCTGCTTTTTTGCATTTCATAAAAAATTCTGAAGGCTCCGGGACAAGCCGCTCTCCAATCCTGCGGCTTATATCGGACGGAGCCCACTTGAAAATTAACCCCAGTATGACATAATTGAATATATCGGACAGGTCATTTATTTGGAGGTTGTGACAATGGGAGAATTTGCGGAGGCCGCGTGCGATTTCGTACATCTGCATGTGCATACCGAATACAGTCTGCTTGACGGGGCGAACAGGATCAAGGACCTTATCGCGCGCACGGCCGAGCTGGGCATGAAAAGCATCGCTATTACCGACCACGGCGTAATGTACGGCGTGATCGATTTTTATAAGGAAGCAATAAAAAAGGGTATTAAGCCGATTCTCGGCTGCGAGGTATATACCGCCGCCAGGACCCGTTTCGACAAGCAGCCCGGTATTGACGCCGACCAGGGCCATCTCGTGCTGCTTGCGCGGAATATGGAAGGCTATAAAAACCTTATGAAGATAGTTTCCGCAGGCTTTACCGAGGGCTTCTACTATAAGCCGAGGATCGACATGGAGATGCTGGAAGGGCACTCCGAAGGCCTCATAGCCCTCAGCGCATGCCTTTCGGGCGATGTGGCCAAGGCGCTGCTCAGAAACGACTATGAAAGGGCCAGAGCCACGGCGCTTAAGTTTGACGCCGTTTTCGGGCGCGGCAGCTTCTATCTGGAGCTTCAAAGCAACGGCATCGAAGAGCAGAATCTTGTAAACGTCGGGCTGATCAAGCTTTCCAGGGAGACGGGCATACCGCTGGTCGCCACCAACGACGCCCACTATCTGAGGCGCGAGGATGCAAAGGCGCATGAGGTATTGCTTTGCATCCAGACTGGAAAAAAGATCACTGACGAAGACAGGATGAAATTCAGTACCGATGATTTTTATATAAAATCACCCGCGGAAATGCAAGCCCTGTTCAAAAATGTGCCGGAGGCGCTTGAAAACACGGTAAAAATAGCGGAGGACTGCAATGTCGAGCTGGAATTCAACAAGCTGCATCTGCCGGAATACAGGGTGCCCGACGGCAGCGAGCCCTTTGAGTACCTTCGCAGACTCTGCCACGAGGGCCTGAAGCAAAGGTACGCTTCTCAGGAAGTGCAAAACGGCGGGGAAGAGCCGTCCCCGGGCGCCGCCGAACGTGCTGAAAGGCTTGAATACGAGCTTTCGGTCATCAGGCAGATGGGGTATGTCGATTATTTTCTGATCGTTTGGGATTTTATAAAGTACGCAAGGGACAACGGTATAATGGTGGGGCCCGGCAGGGGCTCCGCAGCAGGCAGCCTTGTTGCGTACAGCCTTGGAATCACCAGCATAGATCCTATGAAGTACGGCCTTCTCTTCGAGAGGTTTTTGAATCCGGAGAGGATCAGCATGCCCGACATTGACATAGACTTCTGCTATGAAAGGCGGCAGGAGGTCATCGACTATGTCGTCAGAAAATACGGCAAGGACAGGGTGGCGCAGATAATAACCTTCGGGACGATGGCTGCAAGAGCCGCCATCAGAGACGTCGGAAGGGCTCTGGACATACCTTACGGAGAGGTGGACGTCATAGCAAAAATGATACCCTTCCAGATAGGGATGAACATCGACAAAGCCCTTGAGCTGAATCCCGAGCTTAAGCTGAAATATGAGGATGAAGAAAGGATAAAAGAGCTGATCGACACCGCCAGGCTTCTGGAGGGCATGCCCAGGCACGCCTCTACCCACGCCGCCGGCGTCGTCATTTCGAAAGAGCCGGTGACCGAGTACGTCCCGCTTCAGAAAAACGAGGACAGCGTCACCACGCAGTTCACCATGGGCCTGCTCGAGGAGCTCGGCCTCCTGAAAATGGACTTTCTCGGCCTGCGTACGCTGACGGTCATAAGGGACGCGGTCAACCTCATCAATAAAAACCACGGCAGACATATAGACATCGAAAAGCTGGACATGGACGACCAGGATGTATACAGACTGATAGGAGAGGGCAGGACTTCGGGCATATTCCAGCTTGAAAGCGAGGGCATGACCCAGTTCATGAAGGAGCTGCAGCCCTCCTCCCTGGAGGATATCATCGCTGGAATATCGCTTTACAGGCCGGGCCCGATGGACTCCATACCGAAATATATAAAGAACAAGAACCACCCCGGACTGGTGGAGTATGAGCACCCCTATCTGGAGAAGATACTCGACGTGACTTACGGCTGCATGGTCTACCAGGAGCAGGTAATGCAGATAGTAAGGGACCTTGCCGGCTACTCGATGGGAAGGTCCGACCTGGTCAGAAGGGCCATGTCCAAGAAAAAGCACGAGGTGATGAGGAAGGAAAGGGAAAACTTCATTCACGGAATAGTAAGTGAGGACGGTACTATAATAGTGAACGGTGCGGTCAGGAACGGCGTTGATGAAAAGACTGCAGACAGGATCTTCGACCAGATGATGGATTTTGCCAGCTATGCCTTCAACAAGTCCCATGCTGCGGCATATGCGGTCATAGCCTATCAGACGGCATGGTTCAAGCATTATTACCCCGTGGAATTCATGGCCGCCTCCATGAACAGCTTTATGGGAAGCAGCGACAAGGTATCCGAGTATGTCCATGAATGCAGGGGCATGGGAATAGAGGTGCTGCCCCCCGACGTAAACGAAAGCGACGTGCGCTTCAGCGTTCCCGGCAACAAAATAAGATTCGGGATGGCCGCCGTTAAAAACGTAGGAGAAGGGGCGGTCATGGAGCTTATCGCGGAAAGGGATTCCGGGGGTCCTTTCAAGAGCTTCAGGGATTTTTGCGAGAGAATAGACGGAAGGGATATCAACAAAAGGTGCGTCGAGAGCCTTATAAAATGCGGCGCCTTTGACTCCATGGGAGTATTCCGGTCAAGGCTTGCGGCGGTTTACGAAAAAATGCTGGACGGCATCTCGCAGAACAGGAAAAGGAATATGGAGGGCCAGCTTTCGCTTTTTGAGATGGCGGGGGGCGGCAAGGACCGCAGTGAGATGGCTTCGGAGGAGGCCTGGCCGGAAATCCGGGAGTTTCCGCCGAAAATGCTCCTGTCGATGGAAAAGGAGATGCTCGGCCTGTATGTCTCCGGGCACCCTTTAATGGAATACGAGAAGGAGATAGCCCGCTCCGTAACGCTGTTCAGCTCGGAGCTTGGAGATGCGCCGGAGGAGGACGCCGAGGGGACGGGACAGGCGTCGAAAAGCCTGAATGACGGTATGACTGTCACTGTGGGCGGGATAATTACAGGCAAGAAGACAAAGACTACCAAGAGCAATAATCTTATGGCTTTCGTATCACTTGAGGACCTGTACGGAATAATGGAGGTCATCGTATTCCCGACGGTTCTCGCAAGGTACGGCGAGCTGCTGTCCGACGAGAACATCGTGCTTGTACGGGGCAGGTTAAGCGTGAGGGAAGAGGAGCAGCCCAAGATCATCTGTGAAGAGGTAAGCCCGCTCAAAAGAGACGATGAAAGCGGGCGCAACATCCGGAATCAGCCGGAAAAGCTATATATCAGGACGGATGAGCCCGAAAACGGACGCATGCTGGCGGCTGTCATGTCGCTTTTTAAGTTTTTCAAAGGCGACACGCCGGTGTGCATTTGCAGCGAAAAGAATAAGGAAGCGCCGAAAAAGGTCATAGACAGCGAATACTGGGTAAACCTGAATGAAAGCCTGCTGCTGGAACTTAAAAGGAGATTCGGCGAGGAGAACGTTAAAGTGGTCGGGAGAGGCAACGGCACTTGATTTTTGGGGTGAAATAATATATAGTTATGTCGAGGTGGTTTTATTGGAGCGGGAATTGGATAAGATAATGGGAGAATATATAATAATCAAAGCGGAAGAGAACGGGGTCAACGTTATCGGCCTTACCCGGGGCAAGGATACAAAGTTCCATCATACGGAGAAGCTCGATAAAGGTGAAGTTTTGCTGGCGCAGTTTACCGAGGATACTTCAGCGATTAAAGTGAGAGGTAAATCCAGAATACTTTGTCGGCATGGAGAAATCAATTCCGGTGAATAAACTTTAAAGGGGCGTGTTTGTATGTGGACAGTTGTATACATGGCTCAGAGCAAGGAAATTGCCACAAAGCTGCAGGAATTGCTCACCAAGGAAGGCATTCTGGTCAAGCTGAGGCCGATAAGCAGAAATCACGAAAACAATGATAATTATTATGAAGTATTGGTCCCGGAAGCCGAAGTGGAAGAAGCACACAGTGTTATAATAGAAAAGGGTTATTGACAAATATATTCCCTGACATCAAATGACAACCCGTGCCATTCGCAGCACGGGCTTAATATTTTTATGGCATAACAGCGAGGTACAGCATGTTCACATCAGAAACAGCATTGACGGTAAGATATGCCGAAACCGACCAGATGGGGATCGTGCATCATTCGAACTATGCCGTCTGGTTCGAAGCGGGAAGGACCGATTTCATAAAAAAACTGGGGCTGCCCTACTCTAAAATCGAAGAAAGCGGAGTGCTTCTGCCGCTTGTTGAGCTCAGGTGCTTTTTCAGGGGAGCGGCAAGATATGAGGATGAAATCGTCGTCAGATCGTCTGTCAAAGAATATAATGGCATAAGGCTGACCTTTCACTATGAGGTTTGCCTGTCACAGTCCGGAAAGCTCATAACCGAGGGCGAAACCGTACACGCCTGGACAAACAGGGATTTGAAGCCCGTAAATCTTAAAAAGTTCAGGCCCGATATACACAGCTTGCTGATGAATGCCGTTAACGGCTTATAATCCGGCCTTCTACATGGAATGATATAATTTTGTATATATAATATAAGTTGCACAAATGATTTAAGAAGGAATGAATAAAATTTGTGCAGCAGGTGGAATGAGGAGATATAATGCAAAAATTTGTGTATTGTTTATTTTTGCATTATATATAAGCTGCGCAAATGGTTTTAAAAAGGAATGAAATAAATTTGCGCAGCAGGTGGAATGAGGAGATATAATGCAAAAATTTGTATATTGTTTATTTTTGCATTATATATAAGTTGCGGGTAAATGACGTTTTATGGTAGACTAAAAAATATCAATAACAAGGTGGTGAGTTGGTGAACGTTCCTAATATCCTTACAGCCATACGTTTTGTACTGATACCGATTTTCGCGTATTACCTCATATCAGGCAACTATTATACCGCCGTATTTCTTTTCCTGCTTGGGGGACTTACGGACATATTGGATGGCTTTATCGCCAGGAAGTTCAACCTCATCACATCCTGGGGAAAGCTGGCCGACCCTCTCGCCGACAAGCTTATGCAGATAACCGCGCTTGTCATACTTACCATCGTCAAAAGGGTCATATCTCCGGAGCTGCTGGCAATCGTCATTGCCAAGGAGATTTTTATGGGCATAGGCAGCATACTGCTGTACAAACAGAAAAAATATGTCGTATCCGCCAACTGGTACGGTAAAATGGCAACGGTGGTATTCTACTTTGCAATCATTATGATAATTTTCAGAGCGCCATACAGCTCGGTATATATATGGATCGCAGTCATAGCAACCCTTTTTGCGTTTATTATGTACGTCAGGACTTTTCACAGCATCAAGAGCTCAGTGGATAAAGAACGGAACCCGCAGCCTCATTGACCGCCGTCAAGCCAGTTTATGAACTGCTGTGCGGTTCTGGGCGAACGGCCGTTGTACCATAGCTCCCATTTCAGGGCCTCCTTGTGAAGGGCTTCTTTTTCCATGCGGATGCCCCTTCTGACTGCCAGCTCGTCTATGATGTCCAGATACCTGCTCTTATCCGGAGAGGTGAATATCACCGTGATACCGAATCTGTCGGAAAGCGACAGCTTTTCCTGGATGCTGTCAGCCGCCCTTATCTCATCCTCGTGGCTTCCATATTGGAGCCCGGCCCGGTCGCTGAACTTTTCCCTGATCAGATGCCTGCGGTTTGAAGTCGCATATATAAGCACATTCCCGGGCTTTGCCTCCAGGCCGCCTTCAAGTGCGGCCTTCAGTGCCGTATAGTTTTCTTCGTTGTCCTCAAAGGCCAGGTCGTCTACGAATATAATGAACCTTCCGCCCCTTCCGGCAAGCCGCCTGCTTATTTCAGGAAAGTCCCCGAGCCTTGATTTCGGCACTTCTATCATGCGAAGGCCCTGCGAATGGTATTCGTTCAGCAAAGCTTTAACGGTCGAGGATTTCCCCGTGCCCCTGTCCCCGTACAACAGCACATTATTTGACGGAAGACCCCGCAGGAATTGCTCCGTGTTCCGGACCACCTCCTCGCGCTCCGATTCATAGGCGATAAGGTCCGAAAGCCTCACTGGATCGGGAGCTATGATGGGCATGAAGCCGTCCGCAAGGTCCGGCTGCCACAGGAACGCGTAATGAGCCGCAAAGCGGCCCGTGCCGTTTATGCGGTGGAATTCGAGCAGGTCTCCGGTGTGCCTGCTCCAGTCTTCGCTTGAAAGCAGCAGGGCTTTTACAGGCCCAATCGGAGCATCTCCGTAAGTATTTGCGCACCCCTGCCATTCCCATTCGGGAAGGCCTTCGATCAGGCTCCCGCTGAAGCCGTCCGGCTGGAGAGCCGCCAGGAAGCCGGATTTCAGGGCGTGAGGCGTAAGCGAAGCAGCAGCCCGCAGGGCCTCAAGATCCCTTCCCGCCGCCGAGGCGAGGCCTGCCGCCGTATTTCCGGCCAGGCTCTTGCCGGCCGAGAGCGTAAAAGGGTTTTCATCGAGTATAATTTTCTCCGCCGTATATTCCTGAAGGTCCATCGTATCCGCATGCTTTGCCAGCAGATTATAAAAAGCCGCATAGAACTCCGCAAACCTTCCGGCGTCCTTTCCGTCCGCCGCATGCCCGAGAAGCAGGCGCCACGCGCCCAGCACCGGGTCTTCAAGCAGAGCCCTGTATATGCAGAGCGAATCCAGTAATAAGACAGCTTCCTTTATATTAATATCAACATTGTATCCCTTCATCCGAACCCTCCGGTAAATTTAATTGATTTTGAAGAAGTGTCCCTCCATACAAAGGGGACATATCTCGACGCACAGCCCGCAGACGGGAGAGGCGTGTCCCAAATAGCTTTAGCGTCAAAAG
>JAEZJL010000320.1 GCA_023415815.1 Bacillota bacterium
AAACAGGGAGCAAGCTGAGGACCGACACCATATTCGACATAGCGAGGATCGTCCAGAGGCATCCGGGCATAGATTTTCATATCTTCCTTGCCAGCGCCCAGCACAACCAGGCCTTCTGCTCGCTGGCAAGGGAGCTGCCCAACCTGTACCTGAGCGGATATTGGTGGCACAGCTTTTTCCCGGGCTTTATAGCGAGGACGATTGAAGAAAGGCTCGATATGCTCCCGCTTAAAAAGCAGATAGGCTTCTTTTCCGATGCGTACTGCCTGGATTGGTCGTATGCGAAATCAATCATCGTCCGCAAACAGCTGGCGGAGGTACTGGAAAGGAAGGTCGCCATGGGGCAGTACACCTTCGAGGATGCCCTGGCGATCGCCAGGATACTGCTGTATGAAACTACCGAGGAGAATCTTGGCATGCTGCGCAGAGATAAATAAGTATTTAATATTAAAGAAAGGAAGGGGCAGGATTATGGAATTGAATGAAGTTATTTTATCCCGCCGGGCTATTCGAAAATACAGGACGGATCCCATCCCGGAAGAAAAGCTCCAGGTACTGTACAGGGCTCTGCAGGCTGCGCCGACGGCAAACAACAGCCAGCCCTTCGGATTCATTTTTGTAAAGGATGCGGAAAAACGCCGCCAGATATGTGCTCAGGCCTGCCATCAGGATTTTATAGCACAGGCTCCGGTGTTGGTGGTAGCCGTATGCAGCAACGGCGCCGCTTTTGACGCGGCGATCGCTATGGACCACATGTCTCTCGCCGCCACTGCCGAAGGTCTGGGGACCTGCTGGGTCGGATGGTACGAGAAGGATGCTGTGAAAAAGCTGCTTGGCATCCCCCATGGGAAGGATATAGCCATACTGATGCCTGTCGGCTATCCGGACGAAGCCCCTGCACCAAGGCCAAGGAAGCCTATTGAAGAGCTTATAACCGTACTGTGACAGTAAAGCTTCATAAATTAACGAAGCTTTATAAGGAGCCTGTTTCGGGCAGATGAATAATAAACGAAAAGAGGCGGTATCGTGAAAATAGCAATTGTTACCGAGAGCAGCACGGTCGATAGGAACAGGGATGTAGAGGAGGCTCTGAAGGGCTTCGGACATGAGATTATCAACATAGGGATGAAGAAGGCGGAGGGCGAGCCGTCCCTGTCCTACATTGAAACCTCCCTTATTGCCGCCGTATTGCTGGAGCTGAAGGCGGTCGACTTTGTTGTCGGCGGGTGCGGCACGGGACAGGGCTTTTTCAATGCCGTCCTGCAATACCCCGGGATTTCCTGCGGCCTGATACAGGACCCCACCGACGCCTGGCTTTTTGCACGGATCAACGGCGGCAATTGCATCTCCCTGGCCCTCAACAAAGGATACGGATGGGCGGGGGACGTGAACCTGAGGTTCATATTTGAGAAGCTTTTCAGCGTTGAGTTCGGGTCGGGATATCCCGAGCACAGGAAGGAAATACAAAAGAAGGCGAGACAGAAGCTTTTCGAGTTATCAAGAACGACTCACCTTCCCTTTGCTTCCATAATTGAAATAATAGACGGCGAGGTGCTGAAAAAAGCGCTCACCTTCCCCGGAGTCCGGGAGCTCGTCCGGCAGGCCGGGGCTTCAAGCCTGAAGGAGGCTCTTGAGAAAAAATACGAAAGCATATGCTGAACGCCGGATCGGACCATAGGAGCCGGCGTCCGGCATGCCCTTACTCCACTGATTTGAGCGAGCTGACCATGTCTATGGCCCCGACCCTGCGTGACAGCAGAATATTGACGCCGGCGGAGAGTAAAAAGGTCCCGGCTGTGCATATTCCAAGCGTCGCTCCGGATATATCGGTGACAAAGTCGCTTGCTTCGGACATGGTCCGCAGCATGAATTCAATGAAGCCGTAGCCTGCGGGCAGGCCTATGGCAATACCCAGGATGGTGAGCCAGATATTCTGCTTCTGGAGAAGCGACCTGATCCTTTTCCCCGAAAAGCCCAGGACTCTCAGGGTCGCAAGCTCTCTTGAGCGCTCTGTGAAGGACAGAGCTCCGAGATTGTGCAGGACCACCGCACCCAGAATTATGGCCGCAAGTATCAGGATGGCGACGATCATTTGCATGCTGTCGAGAATGGAATCGAAGCTGTGAATCAATTGGTCCTTATCCTGGACTCCTTTCACTCCCGGACGGCCTTCGGCCCCGCGGGCGGGGGCAGAGGCCAGCAGGGAGGTCGGCTCCATGGCCTTTCCGTTTTTTTCGTACGCGGCTTCCGACATGACGATCCCCTGACCCATGGGAGTGCGGTATATCATGGCTACCGTGGACTCCCGCCATGTCCTTTCCCCATATATGCGCCATTGTATCTCCGCTCCGGTCTTTGCACCCAGCAGCTCTGACATTTTATAGGACAGGGCAGCGCCGTTTTCCGGCAGCCGGAGCGCATTACCCTCAATATCCGGTGGGTTATATCCGCTTCCCGGCCCTGCGACGGTCAGAAAGCCGCTCTTCGTGACGCCTTCATACCTCAGCTCTATACCCGCCTCCTGCACAGGCTGGCCGGGATAGGCCTTCAGCAGTGCGTCGAGGTTTTCCCGGGCAATTCCTTCTTCGAGGTTGATTTTACTTTCATAGGTGTTTATTTTCCCATAAAGCAGGCCGGTCACCGAGCCTATCGTGTCGCGGATACCCAGTCCGCACAGGAGGAGCGCCATGCATCCGGTAACGCCGACCACCGCCATAAGGGAGCGGATCTTGCTGCGAATTATATCGCGCAGATTCCACTGTGCGGCAAAGCCGAGCCTGAGCCAGAGAGCGCTCTTCTCCAGCCTTGTGTGCCTGCTTGCCTTCGGAGCGCGGGGACGCAGGGTGGCCGCCGGGACATCGCTCAGCTCCCTCCGGCATGCAAAGTAGCCGGACGCGCCGCAGCAAAGCACCGCAAGGCCGACCGCCGCGATGTCCGCCGGGGAGACGGCGGCATACCAGGCCGGGAGGGTGTAGATGCTTTTCTGCATGGCAAATAAAACCGGCGGGACAATCACCGGACCGGCGGCCAGGCCTATAAGGCCTCCGATCAGCCCGATCCAGATCCCATACGACACATAGTGGAACAGTATTTTTCCCTTTGAAAAGCCCAGAGCCTTCAGGGTTCCTATCTGCGTCCTTTGCCCGCTTGTCATCCTTGTCATGGTGGTCAGCATCGTCAAAGCCGCAATGAGGAAGAACACGATGGGGAACACGCCTCCCAGGGCCTTATTCTGCTCTATTTCCGTATTGAATATCTCAACGCTCGGATGATTTTCCCTCGTCAGGATCATACCGTAGCTTCCCGACAGCGCTTCCTCAAGAAGGGGCTGTACCGCCGGAGCTTCCGGGCTCCCATTTGTTTTTATCAGGAGCTGGTTGTACGGGAGAGCGGAGCCTGCATCCGAAAGGACTTTCCGTGGTATATAGACGAAGCCGAAGCTTTCCGCATCCGGCATCAATTCCGAATCGTCCTTTACGTTATGCACGTATTCCGGATGCAGAATGAGGCCTTTTATGGTTTTGGTGATACTCATCCCCATTGCCCTGACCGTTATTTTATCTCCGGGCCTCAGATCATGGGCTTTTGCAAAGGAGCTGTCAAGCCAAAGACCGTCGGCAGCGGGGTCGAATCCCGGACCTTCCGCGGCATAGGGGCGCGAGATCGCGTTCCCGTCAACGATATTGATCCTCAGGACCGGGTCTCCTTCCAGAAGGGCGGTCCCGTCGAGTACCAGGCGGCGCTGTACCTCAGAGACGCCGGGAACAGCTTTTGCCTTGCTTTCGTCTTCAGCGGTAAAATTACTGCCCATGATCCACAAATCCGCCAGATTTGTGGCCTTGTAATACCTGTTGACCTCCGTCTGCATCCCGTACCACTCGGAGTTGATGCCTGCATAGACGAGCACGCCCAGTATCGCCATCAGAAAAATCGATATGAACTGAGTCATATTGAGCTTCATATCTCTCAGCATTTTACGGAAAAGCATTACCAGCTCACCTCCTCCACCGCGGCAGGGGAGACGTTGACAAGCTGCTCAAGGACTCTGCCGTTCCTGAGCTTTATTACCCTGTCGGCTGCGGGCGCCAGCGTGGAGTTGTGAGTCACGATTATGACCGTATGCCCCTTTTCCCTGCTCATTCTTTGCAGCAGGGACAGAATGACCGTCCCCGTTTCGCTGTCCAGGGCGCCCGTCGGTTCGTCGCAGAGCAGGAGCTTGGGATTCTTGCTGATGGCCCTGGCGATTGAAACCCGCTGCTGCTCGCCTCCCGACAGCTGAGCCGGGAACTGGTTCAAATGGTCGCCCAGCCCTACCGACTCCAGGGTAGCCTTTGCATCCAGGGGATTTTTTGCAATTTCCTTTGTAAGGGCTACGTTTTCATATACGGTAAGGGTAGGAATCAGGTTGTAGAACTGGAAGACAAAGCCTACGGAATCGCAGCGGTAAGCGGTCAAAGCGCTGTCGCCGTATTTTGTTATATCCTGCCCGTCGATGAAAATAGACCCGCCCGTCGCCCGGTCCATTCCGCCCAGCAGGTTGAGGACCGTGCTTTTGCCCGCTCCGCTCGGACCGAGGACGACCACGAATTCACCCTGCTCAATCGCAAAGCGTATATTGTCGGCAGCCCGCAGTTTATGCTCGCCCGAGCCGTATTCCTTTGTGACGTCAACAAATTCTATAAATGCCATTGGCGCTTGCCCCCTCGTCAGATCCGCATCAATGTCTCCTGAGAAATACCCAGTATCCTGGAAACAAGAGCGAGGATCTCGTTTATTTTTAAATAATTGCTGTTATGGATGCTTTCGCTGTTTCCGTGTATCAGGCCGTAAATCCCGAAAATCAGGAACGTAGCCGTAAACCCGGTGTTTTCTATACTTGTGACGCCCTGCTCGTTGAATTCGTCCAGCATGCCGGTCAGCGGTTCAACCAGCATTTGCGCCACATGCAGCGAGAGTCTGCGGTCCATGTCGATATGCTCCGCCCTGTGGAGATCGTCCATAAGGGCGTGCTCGGACGCTGCAAACATGTCGCTCATGGTTTTCAGGACGGCCTCTATCCGCCCGACCAGGGGAATGGAGGCATCGAGGATCGTAGTCTGAAGCTTTGCCGTAAATTCGTCGGTGTATTGCTCCAGGGCGGCGCGGTAAACCTCCTCCTTGGATTTGAAATAGTAGTAAAAAAGCCCCTGGGCTACGCCAAGCTTCGATACGATATCGCCGACCGAAGTGTTTTCGTATCCGTTCTTCATAAATAATTCCAGGGCCGTATCCAGCAGCTCTTTCCTTCTCTCGTGAGGGGATTTTGAAATACGGGTCATATGAATAAGTCCTTTCTAGACCAAACTTTTGTGTTAGAGTACCCTAACACAGTCAGCATATCACACTGACTGAGAATCAGTCAATAATATTATATAATTTTATTTGCATTCTACCGCGGTTGTGACGTTTTTCACTTAGGGACGGCGGAAATTACTTTTTGAAAGCCCGGTAAAATAGCTTTTATCAAATGTTAAATTATCTGGTACAATAGGTGGTTATATCAATAATGAAGCTTGAGCAGTTTCCCGGTTCAATCCGGTTACTTTCTTCAATATCAGCTCAGGTGGTACAGGGCTCGATATCCGGGTCATAAACCAATGCAAAAAAAGTTTGATTATATATTGACAATGCAAAATGTTACTGGTAAAATGTTAGTTGAGACTAACAAACTGATAATGATTATCAGTATCAATGATACGAGTCATGCGAGGAGTGTTGAAAATGCCTTTAACGATGCTGTCTCCGGGTAAGGAAGCCATAATCAACGTCTGTAAAACAAAGGAATCCACCAAGAAATTTTTAGAAGGACTGGGTATCATCCCGGGAGCGCCCATATCGGTCATCGCTGAAATGGACGGGAATCTTATCGTTAGTGTAAAAGGCTCAAGGCTGGCATTGAATAAGGGAGTGGCCCAGCAGCTGATGGTTCAGGCATAAGAAAAGGGGGGGAGCATTTTGGAGAGGACTTTAAAGCAGCTCAAACCGGGTGAAAGAGGCGTCATAAAAAAGATATCCGGTGAAGGCGCGGTAAAAAGAAGGCTGATGGATATGGGCGTTACCAAAGGCGCCGATATACTGGTACGCAAGGTGGCTCCGTTGGGGGACCCCATCGAGGTCAACATCCGCGGATATGAACTCACATTCAGGAAATCTGAGGCGGAAAATATTGTTGTCGAATAAGAATTGCTACTAAATATAAAAAGTAGCTTTTTTTAAGCACATAGTTGAGAATGGTTCTCAATAAGATGGAGAGGGGTCAACAAATGCATTACAGATTTGCGCTGGTTGGTAATCCTAACTGCGGGAAAACCACCATGTTCAACGAAATCACCGGAAGCACGCAGTATGTGGGGAACTGGCCCGGAGTCACAATTGAAAAGAAGGAAGGCAGGGCAAAAAAGATCAAGCAGGATATAAGGGTGATCGACCTGCCGGGCATATATTCGCTGTCGCCGTATTCAATGGAAGAAATCATAGCCAGGGACTATATCCTCGACGAAAAGCCCGATGTAATCATAAATATCGTGGACGCTACGAATATCGAGAGGAATCTTTACCTGACCACCCAGGTCATTGAGCTTGGAATACCCGTTGTTGTGGCCCTCAACATGATGGACGCCGTAGAAGCAAAGGGCGATAAGATAGATATAGCAATGCTTGAAAAATGTCTAGGGATCCCCGTTATGCCCACCTCCGCAAACAAAGGACGCGGGATCGGCGAGCTGATGCAGAAGGCGCTCCAGGTCGTCCAGACGGCTGCCGTAAAAACCGAGCAGGCAAAGTTCAGGATATATGACGCGTATGTCGAGGAATTTATAGATGAGATCGAAAAGAAATTTGTGACCTCTCTGACCAAAAAGGAATACAGCTCCAGATGGGTTGCCCTGAAGCTTCTGGAAGGAGATGAAAAGGCAAAAGAGAAGCTGAACATTCCTGTGACTGTCATCGAGGAATTGAAGGCTTATCAGGAAAAATTGGAAAAGGAATACGACAACGACGCAGAAACCGTAATTGCCGACAACAGGTACAGATTCATATCCGGAATCGTAAAAAAGGCGATTAAAAAGAAGTCCGGAGGCTCGGAGCTTACGATTTCGGACAGGATCGATAAGGTCGTGACCCACAGGCTTCTGGCCATTCCCCTGTTCCTGGCCATCATGCTCGGAATTTTTCAGGTCACCTTCGGAGCCATCGGCTCTTTTACGATTGACTGGCTGGACGTGTTCATTAATGAAACTGTCGCAGGACTGGTTTCACAAGGGCTTGATGCCGCGGGCGCGGCCGACTGGCTGCATGCCCTGATAGAAAACGGAATCATCGGCGGAATGGGGAGCATGCTGGTGTTTGTACCCCAGATCATGATCCTGTTCCTCTTCCTCTCCTTGCTTGAGGACAGCGGCTATATGGCAAGAGCGGCTTTTGTAATGGATAGGCTTCTGAGAAAGCTGGGGCTGACGGGAAAATCGTTCATCCCGATGCTCATGGGCTTTGGGTGCAGCGTACCGGCCATAATGAGCGCGAGGACGCTTGAGAATGAAAAGGACAGAAGGCTGACCATACTGCTTACGCCCTTCATGTCCTGCGGGGCCAGGCTCCCGGTGTACGCGCTGTTTACGGCTGCGTTCTTCGCACAGAATCAAGGACTGGTCACATTTTCAATCTATGTCCTGGGCATTCTTATCGCCATACTTTCGGGAATCATACTGAAGAAGACCGTATTAAAAGGCGAAGCCGCCCCATTTGTCATGGAGCTGCCGCCATACAGGATTCCGACTCTCAAGGGCTTGCTTATCCATATGTGGGACAGAGGAAAGGGCTTTATTAAAAAAGCCGGTACGATTATATTCGCAGCCGCAGTCATCATCTGGTTCTTCCAGTCCTTCAACCTGTCCTTCCAGATGGTGGAGGATCCGGGAGAGAGCATCATGGGCGCCATAGGCATGGCGATATCCCCGATATTCGCCCCGTTGGGCTTTGGGGACTGGAGGTCGTCCGTCGCACTGCTTACGGGCTTCGTTGCAAAAGAGGTCGTTGTAGCGACCATGGGCATACTGCACGGCGTGGGAGAAATAGGCGACGACACGACGCAGCTGGTGGCGGCGCTTCAGGCGAGCTTTACACCCTTGAAGGCATATGCGTTCATGGCATTTACTCTTCTTTATCTCCCCTGCGTGGCCGCATTCGCAACAATTAAAAGAGAAATGAACTCCTGGAAATGGACGCTCTTTACGGTGGGCTACCAGACGGGAATAGCCTGGGTCGTTGCGTTCCTCATATTCCAGGTGGGCAGGGTTTTAGGTTTTAACTGATAAGAGGTGATGATATGATAAACTGGATAGCCGGAGGTATTATAGCCGGACTGACTATATTCATTGTAGTGAGGACCATTCTGAGGATGCGCAAGGGTAAAACCTGCTGCTGTGAAGACTGCAGCCAGAGCCAATGCAATGCGCGCACTCAGAAATAACGGAAGATGCTCAAAGGGATGAAGCCTTCATCCCTTTTTGTCTTTTACAAGAGAGGACATCAAAGGGGTACGACGTATGAAAGAGATATACCGGGCCAATTATTTCCATGATATTATCGAATGCCTGATTGCGGCCCTTGAAGCCAAGGACCTGTATACGAGCGGCCACTCCACAAGGGTGGCGGATATGGCGCTGGACCTTGCGCAAGCGTTGGGGCTGAAAGACGATGAGCTTGAGAATGTACATATTGCGGCGCATTTGCACGACATCGGCAAAATAGGAGTTCCCGAAAATATACTGAACAAAAAGGGAAAGCTTCTTCCCCATGAATGGGCGCAGGTACAGCTGCATCCCGAAATCGGATATAACATTTTAAACAAATCCAGCGCGCTCAATGAAATTGCGGAGATTGTGCTGCGACATCATGAGAGATGGGATGGGGGAGGCTATCCCGGGGGCCTGTGCATGGAAAAAATACCGCTGGGCTCGCGGATAATCGGCGTGTGCGATGCAATAGACGCCATGACCTCGATCAGGCCATACCGCAGCGCCATGACATGGGATGCCTGCCTGGAGGAGATGCTCCGCAATAAAGGCAGGCAGTTTGACCCTGTGCTGGTGGAGGCGGCAGAAAGGCTGTGGGATAAATGGGCGCTCCGGTGGCAGGAGGAGCAGCAGGCCAATAGGAACAAAGATGTAAAGGTTGCGTTATAATCCGTCAGAGACGGGGCTTGTTGACAATCGAACGCAATGCTATAATCTAAACATAGGGAAAGAGGAAGCTGTTATCTCATGATGGAAATACTGTTATACGATCAGTCGGACTCCGGATAGCAGCCTTATTTACCGTTTATTTACTTCTTACTGGGCGGAAGAAAATGAAAAGTGCTGTAGTTTACAAGTCAAAAACAGGCTTTACAAAAAAATATGCCGAATGGATAGCGCAAGCGCTTCAAGCGGATGTATTCGAAGCGTCTGATAAAATCACCGGCAATATGCTGGCTCCCTATGACAACGTGATTTTCGGGGGCAGCCTTCATGCCGTAGGAATCAACGGGGTGAAGCATATAATGCGAAACCTTGACGGCCTTAAAGGCAAAAAGGTAGTTATCTTTGCCACAGGCGCGTCGCCTTCCAGAGAAGGGGCGTTGAATGAAGTAAAAAACAAGAACTTTACCGCGGAGCAGCAAAAATGCATACGGTTTTTTTATTTGCGCGGAGGGTTTGATTATAGCAAGCTCAAGCCTGCTGACAGGGTGCTCATGACCCTGCTAAAGTGGAAGCTCAAAATGAAAAGGGAGCTCACGCCCGACGAAAGAGGTATGCTGGCGGCTTATGACACTCCGGTGGATTTTACAAACAAAAAATATATTGATGAAATCGTATCGTATATAAATTCATAACTCTGCAGCTCTATAAACGCCAAACAGGCCGCATATACGTTAATAACCCTTGCAGCCATTGCTTCGGGTAAAAGCGGCCTTCTTCCGGGACTGATGCAAAATCAATAAAAACTCACATCACGTATTCTAAGAAATAAATACGGTCTATTACTTACTTCTAGAATTGGCTGAATATACAAATTGACGCTGTAAGCACCTCATGTTATCATAACGGGGACGCAGGAAAACAAATTATATTATTTTATGGTAACCAGGGGTGTTTATGAAAAAATTCATCTTTTTAATGCTGTTGATTTTGACAATGGTGAGCTCCGTCGTCGCGGGAACGCTTGCAATGTATACCACCACTATAGATAATCTGGCGGAGGGGAGCGTTACCGCCAAGGAGTTCGTGTTCGTCGGCGACGGCACCGATACCTTCCGGCAGGGAGTGAAAATAGCCCCTTCGGAGACGGTAACATGGCAGTTCAAGGTCAAAAATTTCGAGAATCAGGTCATAACCGAAACCGATTTATATTACAAGCTTACCTTTAACGTGCTTGCCTCACCGGGCAAAAGCGCGATAGAGCCCCTGAACGTCACCGTCAAAGACCTGGGCGGCAATGTGCTGAAAAGCGTTACGGGCGTGGGTACTTTCGATGTGCTCGGTTCCTTCCCTCTCTCGGAAATCGGACAGGAGAAGGACTACATTGTTGAAATACACTGGCCGGATAACGGCGGGCATGATATCGATTACGCAGGCGGGGCTTACGGTACGACCGTCAACGTTGACGCCGCAGCTTCACAGGTCCCTTTTGAGGGCGGGACGGAAAATCCTCCGCAGCAAAGTGACATAAGCGTGCTGTATGAAACAACGGTTCCGTGGCAGAACGGACAGAGCGGGATTTATGAGTATCAATACAGGGTGACCATAACCAATCATTCCGACCGGCCCATAAACGACTGGAGCATCGCTTTTTCGCTCCCCACGGACAGGCTGACCGGCGTCTGGAGCAACGCGAAGCTTGTACCCGGTATGCCCGACGGCTCCTATAAATTTAATAGTCCGAATTATAACAATTCGTCGACCGACAATATTCTGCCGGGTCAGAGCGTATCCTTCACAGGTCCCGGGCGCGGACCGGGGACGGAGGCCATACGGAATGTCAGTGTGAGCGGCAGCAATACAAGCCCCGTCAGCGATATAGCCCTGACGTGCAACTTCGGCAAGAGCTCGGTGAACTGAGAAAACGGTTTGATGTATTGACAATATCGAATGAGGGGGAAGAAAGGTGAGGATCAAAATTTTAATTATACTTGCGCTTGCCGCAGCGGTACTTGTCTCCTCAACCGTAGGCACCCTTTCAAGCTACACAACGGTATCCAGCTTCGGGACGAGCGTTGTTCCCGATCCGGCTCGCTTCAGCCGGCAAGCCGAGCCGCCGCAGAAGCAGAAAGGGCGGGAGTCTGACGGCGAAGTACAGAAGAACGAGGATTTGCAAACTGACGCAGAGAAAAACTGAACGCATATTATTTATCTTAAAATTTTGGGAGGTAATATCACATGAAAAAGATACTGGTCCTTTCCGCGCTTGTCCTGGCCGTAATGACCTCGATCATCGCGGGCACGCTTGCAATGTATACCACAAGGCTTGACAACCTGGCCGAGGGCAGCGTGGTTGCCAAGGAGTTCGTTCTTTTGAAGGGCGGCACCGACACCTTCACAAGAAACGTAAAGATCGCCCCCGGTGAAACGACGAACTGGCAGTTCAGCGTAAAAAATTACAACGGCTCGGTAATAAGCGAGACCGCAATGGATCTGCATTTTGACGTCGCAGCAATGGCCGCGGACGGCAAAAGCGTCATTGCCCCTCTTGTGATCACCGTTAAGGATTCGTCCGGAAACACGGTCGGTACGGTGACGTCGAGCGGCACGATAAACTTTACGGACAATTTTGCTCTGAGAGCCGACGGGCAGGAAAAAACCTATACCGTTTCCGTCATCTGGCCCAGCAACAACGCGGTCGACAAGGATTACGCAGGAGCGAATTTCGGCACGGCCGTCAGGGTATCGGTAACAGGCACGCAGGTTTAAGCTGAGATTGAACAAAAAGCTGTCCGCTTATGCGGCGGCTTTTTTTTTATGCATTGGACATACTATAGACCGGAAGGTGGGACAATGCGGCAGGAAAAACATACCACGCAGGAGCAGATCGACGAAATGCGCAGGGAAATCCTGCGCGAGAGGCTTAAAATGTCCGGGGGAGGCGCGCCTGAGGCCAACGGCAGAAGAAGCCTCCGGAAAAGAAGGCCGGCCTTAAGGGCGGCCGGCTGGGTTGCGTTTGCGGCCGTCGTCCTGCTGCTTGTATCGGCCATTGTATCCATAAATCTCGCGAAAAGCAAAGGGGAAATTCCCAGCCTTCCGGGGGGCTTCCAGCTTTATACCGTTGAATCCGGGAGCATGGAGCCCACCCTTGCGGTAGGCTCGGTGATACTGTGCCGGAAGCCGAAGGATGCGGGAAGCCTCAGGGAAGGCGACATAGTCACCTTTCGCACGCTCTCCGGCTTCATTGTCACACACAGGATAATCACTGCCGCTGCCGGTAATGACGGAAATGCAGTTTACCGTACAAAGGGGGATAACCCCAAAAATTCAACCGACCCGGAGCCGCTCACTTCCGACAGGGTGATAGCGGTGTTCGTGGCGAAAATACCTCTGACATAGGAGGAGCTCAGACGGGAGACAGGCGTATGGACAAAGCTTCTCAGCGGAGCCCGGATGGAAAGCAGGTTGAAAACATAGTGCTCATGGAGGACATCTCATCGAGCGAGCACTTTTTGCACGCGGGAGAGGAACCCCGGAAGGTGCTGGCCGGTGTCGGCCTGCTTATAAAAAGGGGACAGACGTGGGGCATCAATGCGGGGTCCCTTTTTGAAATCAAGCTCCTTTTGGAGATCATGGCCAATATCAGGCCCTACGACAGCGGCAGATGTGTTCTGATAGAACGGGGTATGCTGCGCCACAAAAGGATCATCCTGCAGCATGTATTTTACATCGGAAGCTCCGATATGCTCTATATAAATATGAATGTGCTGGAATTCCTCGTGTTTTCCATGTCAAAATTAAAGTCAAACCGGCTGGAGCTCCAGGAGGAGATATTTGAATTCGTTATCTCTGCGGGATTAGGAAGTATCTCGCTGAGCCCGGTCAGAATGCTCACAAGGGAAGAAAAGGCTGTTGTTACGCTGATTGCCGCCGCTCATTCAGACAGCATGATGATCGTCTTGAACCTGCCCGAGTATGAATTCGACGAACTCTTAACGGCTGCAATAGCAAAAATATCGGGCTTCATCAGGGACAGGGGCAAAACTCTCATTATCGGTACGCAAAACAGCCTTTTAATTGAAAAAGCATGCAGCCATACGGCTTATATAGCGGACGGCGGACTGATATACCGCGGCACGGTGGATCAGCTCCGTTCGGATTTCGACAGAATCGTGATCGTCATACGGGATAAAAATGTGTACACTCTGCTGGATAAGCTTACTGCTTTGCTTCCCGGATACGTGCTTTCAATAAAAAACGGCGCCCTGCTTATCAGCAATTGCGGCAAAGAAGAAAGCGACCCCGGATATGTTTATAAGCAAATCGTTGAGGCGGATTTTGCTCCCGACTATATGGAAATTAACCGGAAAACCGTGCAGAATGCATACGAGGAGCTTGTTTGGCAGCATGATTTACAGAAATAGCTATTTTAAAAAGGAACTCCGGCAGGCGTATACCGAAAACAGGAGCGGGACCAACAGGAAAATGGCTTTCGCGCTGTTCCTGGGGCTGGTGTCGTTCTCGCTGTATTTCGTGTTTCAAACCCTGCGTGAAAGCGTGCTTTCAGACACCGTTCCCGAAATCATGCAGCCCAGCTTCTTTTCTACGGTTTATATTTACATCCATACGGCGTTCCTATTCAACGCGGTATATTTTATCGTTTACTACGACTACCTTTTCTTTTCCGAAATAAGAAAAAATACATGGTACCTGCTGGTACAGATGCGGTACAATCCTGTGCTGATGATATTTTCCAAGTTTACGGCGCTGCTGTACTCGGTTTTTTTGATTTATACCGTGGGCTTCGCCTTTACGGTGTTCCTCACCGTTTTTCTGAAATATACCTTTATATTTGCCTATTTGCCGACTTTATACCTTGCCGGCTTCGCGGACCTCATACTCATAAGCATACTCTCCCTGACATTTTCGCTTTATGTAAGGACGGTCGTCAATGCCCGCTATCTGATAGCCTTTTCCGCCGGCTTTACCATAATGCTTAAAATGGCGCTCGGCTACTATGCCGTGATATCCAACCGCGTAGCCATGCAGAAAATCGGCAGCCTATTTGATTTCAGCCGTTCCCTGTACATGCCTGCCGCGGCGCTGATAATCATAAGCTGCTGCGTTATATGCGTGATAAGGGCCAGGAATGTGGCAAAGTACTACAGTCTCGCTCCCGACGACCTTCTGGCACTTTCAAATGACCCTGTCATATATATCGACTCCAAAACGGGAAAACGGAGAGCGGCGGACAACGGTGAAAAGACAACGCGGCGCGGAAAAGCTTTTGATGTCGCTGCCACCGCCGGGCTGATCGCCTTTATTTGCGCCGCGCTCGTATTTAATATTTTCATCATTTTGATCAACGCGTCCACGCCCGGCAGCGAGGTTGCCATCCGGGGCGTGATCCCGTTCATTTTCAAATCTGACACAATGGCGCCGGAAATCAAGCTGAACGATCTTGCCTATTTTCGGAAGGTCGACAGTTGGTACGATGTTGAAAAGGGGCAGATCATTCTTTTCGAGAGCGGCAATGTCATCTATGTGGAGCGGGTCGTTGAAAAAAACGCGAATGAGCTTAAAGTGGATATCGACAACTATCCGCCCATGTCCCAGCCGGGAGCCATGCTGAGGACCATTCCGCGGCAGGCGGTCCACGGAGTGTACAGCGGCAGGAGCAGATGGTTGGGTGCGCTGATCCTTTTCGCAAACACCATCATAGGGAGATTGCTGTTTTTGCTGCTGCCCGCCGTGCTGCTGTTTTATAACAAGCAGCTTCCGGGCATATCCAGGAAAAAATCATAGCAGGCACTCATGCCTCAAGTTTATATCTGAGGGAAGCATATTTTTGTCCGTAAAAGAATATAAATACCGGGTCGGTTATCTTTTATGGCTATTAATGTTGCAGGAGAGGCGGACGATAGGGTAAAATAGTAGTTGAATTTCAAAATCCAATGATGCGGAATAACAAGAGGACATGATATGGATCTGGTTATAAAAGCCATAATACTTGGCATTGTGGAAGGGATCACGGAATTTCTTCCCATTTCGTCTACGGGGCATCTCATCCTGTTCGGCCATTTTCTCGGGTTTACGGGAGAGTTTGCGGTTATGTTTGAAATCGTCATACAGCTCGGAGCCATTCTCGCGGTCGTTTTTTATTACAGGAAGCGGATCGCGGACTCCCTGAAGAACATCAGGCCAGGACAGTGGGGCTTCAAGCTCTGGCTCTGGATGTTTATAGCGTTTTTGCCGTCGGCCGCTTTAGGCCTGCTGCTCGATGATTACATAGCGAAATACCTGTTCTCGCCGTTCACCGTCTCGATAGCGCTCATCGTAGGTGCGGTTTTGATCATCGTGGTTGAAAAAACGTATAAGACCGTAAAGTATAACGACATGCTCAAGGTGGGCGCAAAAAAGTCGCTGCTGATCGGAGTTGCGCAGTGCATGTCGCTGCTTCCGGGAATGTCGAGATCGGCGTCCACAATCATCGGCGGTTTGATGGTAGGCCTCTCTGTCAAGGCTGCGGCGGAGTTCTCGTTCTTCCTGGCGATTCCAACCATGATCGCGGCGACGGGCTATTCTCTCTTTAAAGGGATTTCCGCTATGACGGCGGTAGAATGGACCGCCCTTATCGTCGGGTTTGCGGTATCGTTCATTACGGCGTTTATCGTCGTGGGGAAATTCCTTACTTTCCTCGGAAAGCATTCTTTAAAGCCTTTTGCCTACTACAGGCTGGCTGCAGGCTTTATAATGCTTCTCATTATCGCTTTCGGACTGCTGTGATAAAAGCTCCGGGGGAGACGGTCCTTCAGGTTTGCACATTTGACGTCCGCTAAATCGCGCTAATTAAAATCCCGGGGACATCGAGTTCCCGGGATTATGCATATATGAGCGTCAAACTGTCCGCAGGAAAGTCCCATTGACTGTCGAGCCTGCGTATCCAGCATTGCGTCAAACCGCTCAAAACACGGACAGCGCCCACAGGCCCTGCAGGTCAGACCAGTCCCAGCAGCCGCACCGTATTTGCTATGATAAAGCATACCGCTATCCCTGCCACTGTCGGGACAAGGAAGGAAATCACGGTCCATTTCAGGCTTTGCGTTTCTTTTTTTATCGTCCAGCAGGTGGTGCCGCAGGGCCAGTGCATCAGTGAAAACAGCATCACGCATATGGCCGTCAGCCAGGTCCAGCCGTGGGATACAAGCAGGTCTCTCAATTGGGCCGGACTGTCCAGGTCAAGGATGTTGCCTGTGGCCATGTAGCTCATGATAATGATCGGGACGACGATTTCATTTGCCGGGAAGCCGAGGATGAAAGCCATGAGGATATATCCGTCCAGCCCCAGCAGCTTTGCAAAGGGGTCCAGGAAGCCGGCGCAGTGCGCCAGAAGGCTCAGGCCGCCCGTATGTATGTTTGCCAGAGTCCATATGACAAGGCCCGCAGGCGCGGCTACCATGACGGCGCGGGCAAGGACGAACAGGGTTCTGTCAAATATCGACCGCATGATGACCCTGCCTATCTGCGGCTTTCTGTACGGAGGGAGCTCCAGGGTAAAGGAGGAGGGAAGCCCCTTCAATATGGTACTGGAAAGGATTCTGGATATCAGCAGCGTCATGACGACGCCGAGCACGATCACCCCGGTCAGAAGCAGCGTGGAGGCCAGCGACTGAAAAGGACCGGCAAAAACGCCCGCAAAGAACATGGTGATAATGACGATCAGGGTGGGAAACCGGCCGTTGCAGGGCACCAGATTGTTGGTGATGATCGCTATCAGCCTCTCCCTGGGAGAGTCGATGATCCTGCAGCTGATGATGCCCGCCGCGTTGCAGCCGAAGCCCATGCACATGAGTGTTCAATATATGCTACCCGCTTAAACC
>JAEZJL010000086.1 GCA_023415815.1 Bacillota bacterium
CCCTATCAACTGTAAAAAGTAATTTTAAGGAGGAAAGAGTATGGACAGCAAAACCCAATCTCAAGGCAGGCTTTGCGGGGCGTTTCCCAAAATAGGCATAAGCCCCGCCATCGACGGCAGGCGCAGGGGCGTGAGAGAGTCGCTTGAAGAGCAGACGATGAACATGGCCTTTGCCGCAGCAAAGCTCATAAGCGAAAACCTGAAGTATCCCGACGGAAGCCCGGTGGAATGCGTCATAGCGGACACCTGCATAGGCGGCGTCGCGGAAGCTTCGATGTGCGCGGAAAAATTCGCGCGCGAAGGCGTGGGCGTTTCGCTTACGGTAACCCCCTGCTGGTGTTATGGCTCCGAGACAATGGATATGGACCCTCTCGTTCCGAAGGCGATATGGGGCTTCAACGGGACTGAGAGGCCGGGAGCGGTCTATCTCGCGGCCGTGCTGGCGGCGCACAACCAGAAGGGGCTGCCGGCTTTCGGCATATACGGGCGGGATGTCATGGACGCCGGAAACGGCGCTATTCCCGAGGATGTGAAGGCGAAGCTGCTGCTTTTTGCAAAAGCCGGGCTTGCGGCTGCGCTCATGCGCGGGAAGTCCTATCTGTCCATGGGGTCGGTGTCCATGGGTATTGCCGGCTCGATCGTAAACGACGGCTTTTTCCAGGACTACCTCGGTATGCGGAATGAATATGTCGACATGTCTGAATTCACAAGAAGGATCGACGAGAACATATATGACCCCGAAGAATTTAAAAAGGCAATGAAATGGGTCAGGGAAAACTGCAAGGAAGGGCCGGACAACAACGACCCCGAGCAGCAGGCCTCAAGGGAACAGAAGGATAAGAACTGGGAGACCGTTGTAAAAATGGCGCTCATAGGGCGCGATCTGATGGCCGGAAATCCGAAGCTTGCGGAGCTGGGCTTCGGCGAAGAAGCCCTGGGCCACAATGCGATAGCTGCGGGCTTCCAGGGACAGCGTCACTGGACCGACCACTTCCCCAACGGAGATTTCATGGAAGCCATCCTCAACAGCTCCTTTGACTGGAACGGAATCAGGAAGCCCTATATCGTGGCGACCGAGAACGACTGTCTGAACGGCACATCAATGCTTTTCGGACACCTTCTGACAAATACGGCGCAGGTATTTGCGGACGTCAGGACCTACTGGAGCCCCGAGGCTATGCTGAGGGTCACGGGCAAGGCCCCGACCGGGCTTGCCGCCAACGGCCTGATTCACCTGATAAATTCGGGAGCGGCCGCGCTTGACGGCTGCGGCGAGCAGAGCGTGGACGGAAAGCCTGCCATCAAGCCCTTCTGGGAAATCACGCCGGAAGAGGAGCAAAAATGCCTTAAGGCGGTTTCGTGGAGACCGGCCAATACGGGCTATTTCAGGGGCGGCGGCTATTCCTCGGACTTTCTTACCAAAGGCGGAATGCCCGTTACACTGATGAGGCTGAACCTGATAAAAGGCATCGGACCTGTGCTCCAGCTCGCAGAGGGATTTTCCGTCGAGCTTCCGCAGGATGTGCACGATATACTTGACGCAAGGACGGACCCCACCTGGCCGACGACCTGGTTTGCTCCAAGGCTGACCGGAAAAGGGGCCTTCAGCGACGTCTATTCCGTGATGAGCAACTGGGGCGCAAATCACGGAGCCTTCAGCTACGGGCATATAGGCGCGGAGCTTATAACGCTGGCCTCGATACTGAGGATACCGGTATGCATGCACAATGTGGAAGAAGGAAAATTGTTCAGGCCCAGCGCCTGGAGCGCCTTCGGCACTTCGGACCCAGAAGGGGCGGATTACAGGGCTTGCGCAAACTTCGGCCCCGTGTACGGGAAAAAGTAAAGCGACAAGCGGATAACAAGGGGACATACCCGGTGCGCCAAACCGGCCGGGGATGTCCCTTTTTGACGCCTGGCTGTTATAATGATATGATTAATATGGACAAAACGCAAAACAGGAATCCGGGAAGCCCCAATTTCCATTTGCCCATTTAAATCATTCGACCTGCTTTAACGGAGACCGGCAATGCACTTTAAAGCGATCAACGACAGGGTAGCTGCAATTAAAAACAACGAAGACGAGATAAACAGGTTTGTGGAGGAATACAAGCCCTTTATAGCAGTATGTGCGAAAAAAGCGGCAGGAAGGTATATGCGGTACGGCGAGGACGACGAGCTGAGCATTGCCATGATCGCCTTCGTTGAAGCCATAAAGACCTTCGACAATACCCGGGGAAGCTTTTTATCCTACGCGCAGAACGTCATAAAAAGAAGGCTGATCGATTACTACCGGAAGGAAAAGCGGCACAGCGGGGTCATCTCCCTCAACGGCTATGTGGACGGGCAGGACGACGAATTTGACCTGAGCGAGGGAGAGTCGATGGAAAAGTACTCCGATGAAAGGCTCAATGCGCTGAGAAGGCTTGAACTGGAAGAGCTGAAGGAGGAGCTCTCGCACTGGGGAATATCCTTCTTCGACCTGGCGGAGGCGTCGCCCAAGCAGCAAAAGACAAGGAAAATATGCAGTGAAATCGCGGGCTTCATACTTTCGAGGCCCGATATGCTGAAGCTGATTCTGGAAAAAAGATATCTTCCCGTGGCTGAAATCGCGAAAGCCATGGGAGTACCCCGAAAAATCATAGAGCGCTCGCGAAGATATATAATAGCCGTAATAACAATAGCTGTCGGGGATTACCAGTACATAAGGGATTACATCAAATACGAATGAAAGGGGGGGCTGTATAGTATGAAAGGTATCGTTGCGGACGTTAAGGGCAGATATGCCGTTATCCTGACAGGGGACGGAAGCTTTATAAAAGTGCGCAATAGCGGGTCGTACACCGTCGGCTGTGAAATTGACTTTGAAAAGCCGGCGGGAGTGAATACGCGGATGCTGGCAAGAGTATCTTCTCTGGCTGCCGGAGCGTTGCTGGTCCTGGGTATAGGCTGCGGAGCCTACAGCTATACGGTACCCTACAGCTTCGTGGATGTTGATATAAATCCCAGTATTGAGATTACCACAAATATATACGACAGGATCATAAAAACCGAAGCCCTTAATGAGGACGGAAAAAAGCTTCTGCAGGCCGGAAGCCTCAAGAATTCCGATCTGGAGGAGGGGGTCGCGGCCTTATTGAACAATGCCGTACAGCCGGGCTACCTTAAGGATGGAGCGGCCGGGAACACGGTTCTTGTCACGGTAGTCAGCAAGAACGATACAAAATCCGATCAGCTGAAAAGGGGCCTTCAGGCTGCAGCCGCGTCAAAGCTGAAAACGGAAGGCGTCGAAACCAAACTGGTCGTCGAAAAGGCAAGCCGTCAGGAACGCGACGACGCCAGAAAAGCCGGGCTGACGCCGGGAAAGCTGAGTCTGATAGAAAAGGCCGTTAAAGCCGAGCCCGGCCTTAAGCCTGAGGATCTTAAAAATGCCCCGCTAAAGAATATAATAGACAAAATAAAGGAAAGCAGGAAGGAAAGCAAGCAGAATAACGGGCAGGAAAAGCGGCAGGGGAAGCAGGAAAAACAAGAAAAGCAGGGAAACCAGGGTATACAGGACTCTCAGGGTAAGCAGGGAGCAAAGGATGCACAGAGCGGCCGGATTAAGCAGAAATTGCAGGACATAAAAGACAAGGCAAAAAACAGGCAGGATAGGCCGGGGAGCGGTCAGGGCGGCTGGAATGGCGAAAAAAGCAAGGATGCAGGCTCTGCCAATAATTCGAATAAAGCCGATAAGGGCAATGGAAAGAGCGGCAGGGTAGCAAGTGAAAGAAGTGCGGCTTCCGGCTACGGCGGCGAAAACAAACCGGAGAAAAGCGAAAAACAAAATAAAGAAGAGCGTAGCGGTAAAACCGAAACGAAGGACGGGTCCAAAAAAGATACGGGAAAGATTATTAAAAGATAAGGCTATAAATTCAATATATATTAAGTTTAAGTTAAGGGAATCTGGTCAGCACAGGTTCCCTTGCTTTATATTACGATTCTGTTACACCTGGGAAATCACCCTCAAAAAGCCTGTACAGGAAACGAATAAATATAGGGTAAAAAATTTTTACCAGGAGGTAATATTTCATGAAGAAGTTTTTAAGCTTTTTGATTGCAGCGGCTTTGATAGCCGCACCCACCTCATCCGCTTTTGCCGGTTCCGGCAAGAACTGCGCCAAACCGCCGTCCGGATTTACCGGCGGCAAGGTGACCAATGGAAACGGCCTCGGCCCGCTTAAGTCGCAGCTTACAGCAGTTTATGGCGATAAGGTAAAAATGACTGAAATCTTAAAGAAAATCGCTGCGATTAAAAAGCAGACGAAAAACAACAAAATCGATGTTTACGTCGATGGAAAGGAAGTATCCGAAGGCACGCCGGTGATACGGTTCGGCAGGGCGCTGCTGCCTCTGGGGCCAATGCTCAAGGCCCTAAAGGCTACATATGAAATCCGGAAGGACGGTTCCGCCACAAAAATTATCATTAAGAAGGATAATCTGACCCTTACGATTACAGCAGGCAGCAACCTTCTGCTTGTCAATGATGCGGCAACCGGTAAAACTACAGAATACAAGCTGGAGGACAAGGTTGAAGTCACAAAGAACGGCACTTTGATCCCGATGGGGGTCATACAGAAGCTCATCAGGAAAAATATCGATTTCGACAAGGATAAGGGCTGCATCATCATTGAAGACGGAAAGACCGTAAATCTTGCCCTCAATATGTCGGCAGCGGCCAGCAGCACATACGGCGCGGGCTACGGCGCAATATATGCGGTTGACGGCAAGGCGGATACCAGATGGTCAAGCGAATTTACCACAGCAGCCTCCTTTACGGTAGACCTCGGAGCGGCAAAAAATATCGGCAGAGTGAAGCTGGCATGGGAAGCGGCTTATGCAAAGGTTTACGCGGTGCAGGTATCAAATGATAATCTCAACTGGAGCGATGCGGCTGTTGTCACCAATGGCGACGGAGGGACGGATGAATTGACCTTCGGATCTGTCGGCGCCAGATATGTGAGACTGGACCTGAGGGAAAGGAGCAATCCGGCATTCGGGTATTCATTATATGAATTTGAAGTTTACGCGAGCGACATCAAGGCTGAGGCATCCGTCAAAGGAAAATCGGAGGCCCTGCTCGGCGGAGTGAACCTCACGGCCGAAGGCGTGACAGACTGGGCGCATTGGGGCATTTCCGACGCTGCAAGCTTCACATATAAGGCCGGCGTTGCCCGGCAGATACCCAACTTCATAACCGTTGGCGACGCAACGCTCGCCGTAATGCAGGGCAACCTTATCAATTATGCCTGGACAGACGGAACTCCGGCGACAAGCGCCGCAGTGACGTCCAACGCGGTATACATAAAGGGTCAGGGAAACGGTTTTACGCTTGCTGTTCCCGCCGGCCTGACTCAAAGGACGCTTAAGGTTTATGTCGGCGCGCTGGATGCAAAGGGCCGGCTGGATGCCGTCCTGAGCAGCGGCGCTGCCTATACCGGCTTTATCGACAGTCCGGCCGCCTTGAAATATGGCGTATTTACGATAGATTTCAAGGCCGCAGCCGCAGGGCAGACGCTTACAATCAAGTACACCGTGGATAAGGCGTACGATGCAAGCGCCGGCGATATTTCACTTCAAGCCATGGCCCTCAAATAACTGCGCAAACCCGGGGACAAGAACCGCCTGCCCAAGGCGGTTTTTGTCTTTACCGGCTACTTCGGCGCGAACTTTTCGACCCGATATTGCAAATAAATCGCCCTACGGCGCAAGGTCAAACTTGAACGGCGATTTGATATCGCTGCGGTCAAGCTTGGACATCCCGTCCAAAGGATAAAGTTTTGATAAACCCTGTCATAAATTTCTTTTTGTACGTCTGCCTGTTTTGACAAATGTCTCTGCCGTCTTCGTTTATAATCTGTCCTATTCACACATCAAGGCAAAATGATTTGGAGGTACGGATGATGAGGACTGCAACGGAAGCATACGGAAGAATGCGCATTGCCGCGGGTCTATTCGGAAGGATCAGGGACGGAAGGTTAATCAGGCTCTTACTCACCAAGAATTATTACATATTGCTGCCGGCTTCGTTTTTACTGGGGCGGGCGGAAATAGCGGGGGGGCTCATGCCCTTCGGCTTTGCCCTCTTTGCCGCGGCCGGGATGCTATCGCAGAGCAGATTGCTCCTTGCGGCGGCCGTCATGCTGGGCATGCTCACCAATTCCGCTCCGGAGCAGGTTTATGTCACAGGCGCGGCCATGCTGCTTTTCAGCGTCCTGAGCCTTCCCATTAAAAGCTCCGGAGGCAGGACGGCTTTCAAGCTTGCCTGTCTGTCCTTTATATGCATACTGATTCCTCAGATCATCCTTGCAGGCCTGCAGGGCTTTCTGCTTTACGATTTATTGAATGCCATTTTCTGCTCCTTTATAGTCTTTGTGCTCTATTTTATTTTCAGAAATTCGCTTACGCTGCTTTCAGAAAACGCCTCAAAGGGCTCGCTGACCGGCGAAGAAGCCATAAGCGCCGCCATAACCGCGGCGCTGATCCTCTCGGGAGTGGGAAGCCTGGCGCTTCTGGGCTTTTCCCTTAAAAATATCCTTTGCATCATCATGATACTCCTGTTCAGCTATAAATGCGGTCCCGGCGTCGGCGCGGCGGCGGGGGTATCCATAGGGCTGATCGTGAGCATGTCGGGCGACGCAACGCCTGTGTCCATAGCCACCTATGCCTTCTGCGGACTGCTGTCCGGTCTGTTCGGAAACCTGGGGAAATTCGGCTCCGGATTGGGCTTCGTGATGGGCAACACGATCCTGACCATCTATCTCGGGGGAGGGGCTTTTGTCTATCTGAAGGAAATAATGCTCGCGGTAGCCCTATTCTTTATAATCCCGCAGAAGCTCCTTGAATTGATCACCGGCCCGTTTAAAAGGGATGGAGCTTCCGGCGGCGACAGGCGCAGCCATTCGAGAAGGATAAGGGATATCACGGTGGGAAGGCTCGATAAGTTTTCAAAGGCCTTCAAGGATCTGGCCAAAACGTTCAGCGAGATTTCACAGACAAAGGTAATGACGGACAAGCAGGATATCTCTGTGCTCTTCGACAGGGTCGCCGACAGGATATGCAGGGACTGCAGCCTGTGTCTGCACTGCTGGGAGAGAAACTTCTACAATACCTACCAGGTGATGTTCAAAATAGTGGAGGGCCTCGAGGCCAAGGGCCGGATAACGGAAGCCGACATACCCCCGTATTTCCTTGAGAGGTGCGAGAGGATAAAGGACTTTGTGGATGCCGTAAACAACATGTATGAGCTGTTCAAGGTCGACATGGTGTGGAAAAGCAGGATCGGCGAGAGCAGGAGCCTGATATCGCAGCAGTTTGACGGCCTTTCGAATATCATTTCGGGACTTGCTTCGGAGATAGATGAGGAGGTAAGCTTCGTAAGCTCTATTGAGGACAGAATCTTTGCCGATCTCAGCGCCGCGGGCGTCAAGGTGAAGGAGGTGGCGGCATGGGAGAACAGATGGGGCATGTACGAGGTCAATATACTCCACGGAGGGTGCGGCGGCGCCAGAATCTGCCTGAGCACGGTGGAAAAGGTAGTTTCCGCCTCCGTGGGGAGGAAAATGACCCGGGACAACGAAGAGTGCATAAAATCAAGGGATGGAAGCTGTTCGCTGAGCCTTACGGAAGAGGAAAACCTGAAGGTGGCCACGGGAGTGGCAAAGCGGCCCATGTCCGGCAGCGAGGTATCCGGGGACAGCTTCACCTTTTTAAATACCGGACGGGGGAAATATGTGATGGCCCTGAGCGACGGCATGGGCAGCGGCTACAGGGCCTCCGTCCAGAGCAAGGCTACGGTCGGAATGCTTGAGAGCTTTCTGGAATCGGGCTTTGACAAGGATATGGCCGTAAACCTCATCAACTCCATCCTTGTAATGAAATCCAGCGAGGAGTGCTTTTCAACGTTGGATATATCCGTAATCGACCTTTTCAGCGGAGAGGTTGAATTCGTCAAAATAGGCGCGGCCCCCGCCTATATAAAGAAACCGGACAGGGTGGAGATCATAAAATCGGCTTCGCTCCCCGCAGGAATACTTTTGAATATTGACGCCGAGCTGGCCCACAGGAGCGTAAGCGCGGGAGATATGCTTATTATGGCTACGGACGGGATAGTGGACAGCTTCCAGGGGGAAGAGCCTGGTGAAAGGCTGCTGCTCAAGTTCATCCAGGATATCGGCAGCATAAATCCGCAGCAGGTGGCTGAGCTTATACTTGAGGAGGCCTGCGGAAACAGCGGGGGCAAGCCGGGGGACGATATGACGGTCATTGTGGCAAAGGTCTGGAAAAATCCCTCGGCCCCGTGATTTTTGCCCGCATTGCATATAATTGGGTTTTCTCTGCATACTAACAGCATATATCAGGCTGTCGCTTGTGGAGGTGGCTTATGAACAATTCGCTTGTAAAGGAAGCGGAGAACATAATAAACGAATACATAAGGGAAAACCGCTACACTATCCTGCCGGACAGGCGCGGGAAAGCCAGGGCTCGCCTGTCCGGGGGCAAGGTTCTTTTGACCTCTGCCGTAAGCATTCTCCTGCTGGGTGCGGCGGCGTTCCTTATCTTTATTGTACTGAGGCTGATCTGAAGCCTTTAAAAAATTATACTTGCGATATTATGTCCCATGTGATAAAATTACTACCTTGGAATCCTTGCTCTGTACTCAAGTTACAGGGCCGTTTAGTCCAGAAGGAGGTGAATGTCGAATGATGAATAAGTATGAATCCATTTTCATCATCAATCCCGACGTCGGAGAAGAAAATACCAAGGCTCTTGTTGACAAATTCAAGACCCTGCTTGAAACTTCCGCACAGTTGGAAAGTATTGATGAATGGGGAAGAAGGAAGCTGGCTTATACGATTGAGGACAAGAACGAAGGCTATTATGTCCTTGCCAATTTCAGCGCCGAACCCGAATTTCCGCGTGAGCTTGAGAGAATTTACAAGATCACGGACGGGGTCATCAAGTACATGATTATCAATAAGGAAAATTAAGGTGGTAATATGAACAAGGTTATTTTAATGGGAAGACTCACAAAAGATCCCGAATTAAGATATACCAACAACAACAATACCGCAGTATGCAGCTTTTCGCTCGCCGTCGACAAAAGATTTTCGAGGCAGGGCGAGGAGAAGCAGGCGGACTTTTTCAATATCGTCGCATGGGACAAAACCGCTGAATTTTGCAGCAAATGGTTTCAGAAGGGCCGGCAGGTAGCAGTTGTCGGCAGGCTGCAGAACAGGAGCTGGGACGACGCCGAAGGCAAGAAGCACTACGTGACCGAGATCGTCGCGGAGGAAGCCTACTTTGCCGACAGCAAGAGAAGCGAGGGAGGAGCTCCCGCGCAGAGGCCGGCCGGCGGTGCCGGCGGCGGTCAGGGGGACGGCTTTTTCCCCATGAACGAGGACGACGAGCTTCCGTTTTAACACTACGGACCGTTAAACCGGAGGCTTGCAAATTATTTTTGAAAGGAGGCGTATAGTTATGCCAGGTGGAAGAAGAGACAATAAGAGCGGCGGCCGCGATTCCTACGACAAGGGCGAAGGAAAAGGCGGAATGAGGATGAGAAGGGCCAAAAAAAAGGTATGCTCTTTCTGCGTTGACAAGGTGACTGATATAGATTACAAGGAAGTTTCAAAGATAAGAAAGTATATCTCCGAGAGGGGCAAGATCCTTCCCAGGAGAATATCAGGCAACTGCGCAAAGCATCAGCGCCAGCTGACCATAGCCATAAAGAGGGCGAGAGTAGTAGCTCTGCTGCCCTATACGGCCGAATAGGACGATCTGCATGAGGGGGAGCTGAAGATTCAGCTCCTTTTTGTTTGGGCGCTCCGGCGGGGCTTAACATACTGAAGGCCGGCGGATCCGGGGTGCCGCCACTTGGAAAACCGGGTGAATCGTGTTATTATATATACGCTGGACGAGATAGTACAGGAAATGGATAAAATGGTGAATAAATTGAGAATCGGTTATCTGGGCCCGAAAGGGACCTTTTCACATGAGGCACTATTGAAATATGCCAAAGGTATTGAATATCACGCAGTCGATTACTCCTCCATCCCGGAGCTTCTGCTTGCCGTGCAGGCTGGAGAGCTAGACGAGGCCGTCGCCCCGATTGAGAATTCCATCGAGGGCGCGGTAAACGCCACTCTTGACCTGATGGCCTCCGAGGGTGAGCTCCGCATTAAGACCGAGCTAGTCATACCCATAAGCGAAAACCTGCTTGTAAAGAAGGGCGCCAGGCTTGATGAAATCTCCGGTGTCCTGTCCCATCCGCAGCCGCTGGGTCAGTGCAGGAGCTTTCTTACCGGCAAGTTTCCCGGGGTCGGCATCATTACCACCTACAGTACCGCGGGAGCCGCCGAAGAGGTTTCGAAGGGCGACGGCAAAAGCGCCGCGATAGGCTCGTCGGCCGCGGCTGAGGCCTATGGGCTTGACATTGCTTTCAGGGACATACAGGACAACGACAAAAACTTTACCAGGTTCGTCGTAGTGGCAATGCAGGACGGAGCGAGGACCGGCAGGGACAAGACCTCCATCGTGTTCTCCACCGAGGACAAGCCCGGCAGCCTCTACAGGGTGCTTGACATACTTAACCTCTGGGACATCAACATGAGCAGGATAGAATCCAGGCCTGCGAAAAATCAGCTGGGCAGATATATTTTCTTCGTGGATATCGCAGGCCACAGGGAGGACGACGACCTGAAGGACGCCATCACGATGATCCGGAAGAAGACCTCTTTTTTCAAGCTCCTGGGCTCATACCCCGCCTGGGAAATGGACGGTTAAATATTCCTGCATATGGTACAATGTAAAGGGAAAGTCCCGTTCATGGCTGAATTCGGGCGTCCTGAAATTGCGCGGCTGTATAAGGAGTGGTTTGAATGGCCATATTCGATAAGGAAATAGATATAACAAGAAATATAAAGCTGATTGAATGGCTGAAGAGCGAGCTGCTTACGGACATGGCAAACCTGTTCAGGGTGCTGGTCAACGGCGTGCGGGAAGAGGTCCATGAATCGGTTGCGGATACTTTGTCGAACATTATACTGATAAGCTATTTGCTGGGCAAGCGCCTGGGAATAAGCTATAACGCGATTGAGATGAAAGTACGCGGCAAGGTGAAGCTGGGGCTCGTTGAAAACCATGACGTGGAAAAATATTATGGCGATCTGTCCGAGCTTTCAAGGCATCTTGACGGCTCAAGAAGAAAGGAAAAATAGCACAAAGCGATGGACAGCAAAAGATTCTCCGGAATTTTCAAGCCCCGCGCGAGCTTTTATCTATGGATAATACTTCTGCTTGTGCTGGTAATTACCGCATTGGACTGGTACATAGCCATTCCCGGTTATTTTTTGCTTGCCTTCCTCACATATTACAACGCGCGGTCAAATTACAAGAGAAAGAAAGAAATAACCGATTTTATCGAAAATCTTACGATCAACATAGACACCGCCACGAAGGATACATTGCTGAACTTTCCCATGCCGCTTGTGGTTACCGACCTGGACGGCTCGATCATCTGGTACAACGCCTCCTTCAGGAAAATATTCGAGGAGGTCGACCTGCTGGAAAAGACCATAAACACCTTTGTAGAGGAGCTGTATCCCGGCAACCTGGTCGGCGAAGCCGTGAACATATCACGCAACGTAACCCTCAACGGAATGCACTACAAGGTCCTGTGCAGCTTTGCCAAAATCGAGGGTAAGCCGGACGCCGCCGACTACATCCTCATCCTTTACTTTGTGGACAATACCGAGCTCGTTGAGATCAAGAAAAAATACGCCGACGAGAAAATAGTCAGCGGGCTGATCGTCATAGACAATTACGACGACCTCATGCAGAGCATGGAGGATTCGGGCCCGCCTCAGATACTGGCTGAAATCGAAAAAAAGGTGATACAGTGGATGAGCTTCACCTATGGAATAATTAAGAAATTCGACAGAGACAAATACATTTTCCTGTTCGAGAATAAATACCTTAAGGAGCTTGAGGAAAAGCGCTTTGATATACTTGATACTGTCAAGGAGATAAATATAGGCAACAAAATCCCCGTTACGCTCAGCCTGGGCTTCGGCTTGAACGGCAAGGCGCCGGTTGAGAGCTTCTACTCCGCCGGAGCGGCTATCGACATCGCGCTCGGGCGCGGAGGCGACCAGGTGGTCATAAAGGACGGCGACAGCTTCAGATTCTTCGGAGGAAAGACCAGGGAGCTTGAGAAGAGGACCAAGGTCAAGGCCAGGGTCATTGCCTACGCCCTGAGGGAGCTGATAGACCAGGCCTCCTCCGTGTACATCATGGGTCACGAAAACGCCGACATCGATTCGCTCGGCGCGTCGCTGGGCCTTTACAGGGTAGCCAGGAGCAGGGGCAAGGAAGCTTATATAGTGCTGAACCGTACAAATCCGACAATAGACAGCCTGATAGCAAAAATACAGAAAGTGCCCGAATATGAGGAGCTGTTTGTAAACAGGAACGAGGCGATTGACGGGATAGGCAAGAAAACACTTCTCATCATCGTGGACACCCACAGGCCGAGCTTTACAGAAATACCCGAGCTGCTTGGGCGCACCGACCAGGTGGTGGTCATAGACCATCACAGGAAGGGCGCGGATTTCATACAGGATACCGTACTGACCTATCAGGAGACCTATGCTTCCTCGACCTGCGAGCTTGTGACGGAGATACTGCAGTACATCGACGAGAAGTTCAAGCTGAAGCCGCTGGAGGCGGAGGCCCTTTATGCCGGCATTGTGGTGGACACCAAGAATTTTACCTTCAAGACTGGCGTGAGGACCTTCGAGGCCGCTTCCTATTTAAGAAGGCAGGGCGTCGACACCGTGGCGGTCAAGCAGCTGTTCCAGAATGACCTTGTGACCTATTCCAACATATCGAATGTTGTGAAGGAAGCGGAGATTATCGGGAACGAAATCGCCATATCCCTGTGTCCGCCCGGCACGAAGAATGCGCAGCTTATATCCGCCAAGGCCGCCGATGAGCTTCTGAACCTTTCGGGCATCGTCGCCGCATTCGTCCTTTGCAATGTGGGCAGCGAGATATGGATCAGCGGCAGGTCGCTCGGGGACATCAATGTGCAGATGATCCTGGAAAAGCTCGGCGGGGGCGGCCATCTGACCGTTGCGGGCGCACAGCTGCCCGGGATAACTCTTGAGGATGCAAAAGACAGGCTGAAATATGCTATAATGAAATATATGGGTGAGAGCCAGAAAGAATAGATAAATCCGGGAGGTTTGTATGAAGGTTATATTGAAACAGGATGTAAAGGGTCTGGGGAAAAAGGAAGACTTGGTCAATGTGAGCGACGGCTATGCAAGGAATTTCCTGTTTCCGAAGGGCATGGCCGTGGAGGCCAGCGCTTCCAACATAAATGTTATGAACACGAGGAGGGACGCCGAGAAGTCCAAGAAGGACAGGGAGCTGGCTCATGCAAAGGCGCTCGCGGAAAAGGTGAAGGAGACGGTGGTGGTTATAAAGACCAAAGCCGGGGAAAACGGAAAGCTCTTCGGGTCAATAACCAGCAAGGATATCTCGGACAAGCTCAAATCGGATTTCAGCCTCGATATTGACAAAAAGAAGATCAACCTCCCGGAGGCGATTAAGTCCTTAGGCGAGCTGACGGTCGACGTCAAGCTTTATCCGGAGGTCAGCGCAAAGCTGGCGGTTAAGGTCGTCAACGAATAATGCCTGCCGGAAGGGGTTAGATTGATGGATATAAGTGCAATCGGTAGAATACCGCCCCACAATTTGGAGGCAGAGCAGGCCGTGCTGGGCTGTATGCTGCTTGACCCGGACGTCATACCGACCGTTACCGAGCTGGTGAGAAGCGAGGATTTTTATAGGGAAGACCATCGCGAGATATGTGAAGCCATCCTGGACCTGTCGGAAAAGGCCAGGCCCGTGGATATCATCACCGTGTCGGAGCAGCTCCAGCTGAGGGGCACGCTTGACGCGACCGGCGGCCTCGAATATTTGAACAATATGGCCACGGCCGTACCGACGACTGCAAATGCAAGGCACTATGCAAAAATAGTGGAGGAGAAATCCCTCCTGCGCAAGCTCATCAAGGCTTCGTCCGAAATCACAAATATGGGCTACGAGGCTACCGAGGAAGCCGCCGTTGTGCTTGACCGGGCTGAAAAAAGCATCTTCGACATACTCCAGAAAAGAAACACACAGGGCTTCACGCACATCAAGGACGTGCTTCTGGAGACCTTCAACAGGCTCGAGGAGCTGTACAACAGCAAGAGCTACATAACCGGCATACCCACCGGCTTTACGGATCTGGACTATAAAACCGCCGGGCTTCAGAACTCCGACCTCGTGCTGATAGCCGCGAGGCCCGGTATGGGTAAGACGGCCATGGCGCTGAACATAACCCAGTATGCGGCGGTCAATATGCGCGTGCCGGTAGCGGTATTCAATCTGGAAATGTCCAGGGACCAGCTTGTCAACAGGATGCTCAGCAGCGAGGTCATGGTGGACAGCCACAAGATGAGGACCGGAAAGCTTGAGGACGGAGACTGGCAGAAAATAGCCAGAGCGCTCGCTCCGATGTCCGACGCCCCGGTATATATAGACGATACTCCCGGTATTTCCGTAATGGACATAAGAGCCAAATGCAGGAGGCTGAAGCTCGAAAAAAACCTCGGCCTGGTGGTCATCGACTACCTGCAGCTGATGCAGGGCAGGGGCAGGACGGAGAACAGGCAGCAGGAGGTCTCGGAAATATCCAGGTCCCTGAAGATTCTGGCGAAGGAGCTTAACGTGCCGGTTGTTACGATGTCGCAGCTGAGCCGCGGGCCCGAGTCGAGGACCGACCACCGGCCGATGCTCAGCGACCTGAGGGAGTCGGGAGCGATAGAGCAGGATGCCGATATCGTCATGTTTCTTTACAGGGACGACTATTACAATCCCGACACCGAGAAGAAAAATATCGCAGAAGTGATCATAGCCAAGCACAGGAACGGCTCCACAGGCACCATAGAGCTCCGGTGGTTCGGTGAATATACGAAGTTTGCAAATCTGAAGAAGGATGAGAAGGCAAGATAGTGTCCCAGCTGCTTGAGAAGATTTTTGACGCCATTACCCGTCATGAGCTTATAAAAAAAGGCGACGCAGTAATAGCCGCCGTATCGGGAGGACCCGATTCGGTCTGCCTGCTCCATGTCCTTTTTTCACTCTCCGGGAAGCTTGGAATAAGGCTCCATGCCATTCACATCAACCATATGCTCAGGGGCTCGGAAAGCGACGCCGACCAGCGATATGCTGCGGAGCTCTGCGGGAGGCTGGGAATACCCTTCCGCGCGGTTGCGATCGACATAAGCGGGCTTTCGCGAAGCCGGGGAATCTCCCTGGAGGAGGCCGGCAGGGAGGCCAGGTATGCGGAGTTTGAAAAATACGCCGATGAAGCGGGCGCAGCGGTTGTTGCGGTGGCTCACAACAGGAACGACCAGGCCGAAACCGTTCTTATGCATATATTGAGGGGCTCCGGGCTTGACGGGCTTGCGGGTATGGAATTCAAGCGCGGAAGGATAATCAGGCCGCTGCTGGAGGCCGACAGGGCCGAAATCGAGGAATACTGCCGGGAGCAGGGGCTTGAGCCCAGAACGGACAGCACAAACCTCAAGGCCGACTTTACGCGAAACCGTGTGCGGCTGAAGCTGATACCGTATATAGATTCAAATTTCAATACGGATATAACAGGGGGCCTTTGCAGGCTTTCAAAACTGGCGGGTCTGGACGGCGGCTACCTTGAAGAATGCGCCGCCCGGGAATATGCCGCCGCCCTTGAGGAAAGCGGCGATGGTTTTGTCCGCCTGAGGCTTGAAGCGCTCCGAAGGCTTCATCCGGCAATCCTGGGCAGAGTGCTGCGTCTGGCGCTGCTTGGGCTGACGGGCAGCCTTAAGGGAATTGAAAGCGTACATCTCGACATGCTGTCGGGGCTTGTTTCGAAGGGCGCGACAGGTCCGGTCGTCCAGCTGCCTAGGAATATACGCGCAGGAATAATTTACGGGGTACTAAAAATATATCTTAATAAGGAAGAAAGAATTCATTCCGTTTTCAGCCGCAAAATTGAGATTCCGGGCACCGTCAAGGCCGGGGAGCTCAATTGCAGCATAAAGGCCGAGGTGCTGGAGAAGTCCTCCGTTGTTGATAAATATGGCAAGTTGGGGTATAATTCTATGGTGCAGTTTTTTGATTACGACCTTTTGAAAGAGGGAATAAATATAAGAAACCGCACTGCGGGCGACATTTTTAAGCCCTATAAATCCAACGGCACCAAAAAGCTGAAGGAATTTTTCATAGACAGCAAGATTCCAAGGGATATAAGGGACGAGACGCCTGTCATTGCCATCGGAAACGAAGTGATATGGGTGGCGGGCTTTAAAATAAGTGATAAATTTAAGGTAACTGAAAATACTAAAACCGTACTAAAGCTAGAAATTTCAAAAGAAAAGTAAAAGACGGAGGCCGACATGTGGGGGGACATTGAGGAAATTCTTATCGGACGCGAGGCTATCAAGGGAATGGTGCACGAGCTGGGGAGCAGGATATCCCATGATTATGAAGGCGAAGAGCTCATACTGGTCGGGGTGCTGAAGGGCGGCTTTGTGTTCCTTGCGGACCTGATGAGAGAGATTACGATTCCTGTCGATATGGACCTTATTGCCGTATCGAGCTATGGAGCGTCGACAAAGTCCTCCGGGGTCGTCAGAATCATTAAGGATATCGATATGAATGTGACGAACAAGCATGTCCTCATCGTGGAGGATCTGGTTGACACGGGCCTTACACTGAGGCATCTGAAGGATCTTTTCCACACGAGGGGACCGTTGAGCGTTAAAATATGCACAGCTTTTGACAAGCCTTCCAGGCGGAAGGTGGAGATTGACATCGAATATAAGGGAATGGAAGTGCCGGATAAGTTCATCGTAGGCTATGGGCTGGACTTTGCGGGGAAATACAGGAACCTGCCGGACATCTGCACGCTCAAGCCCCGGGTATACAACAGGCCGCTCTGAACGGATTCCGTTATGGGCATTGGCTGGAATTGGGCATATTGGCAAGGTTTATTGTGTTTTAACGATGTTTATGTTAATATAAAATATAAATTAAATCGCACAGGGTTTTGGAATGACCGGGAGGGAGATATTTGAAATATTTCAAGGGTTTAAGCTTTTATATAGTCATATTTGTAATCATACTGTTCATACTCACATTGTATACAAGCTCGAGCAATCCGGTACAATTGAGCTATTCGGAGCTCTTAACCGAAATACAGAACAGTAACATACAAAACATTACGCTGAAGGGCGACGAGGCCACGGTTGAATTGATCACCGGAAAACAGGGCGCAAAGAGCAACGAATACGTTGTCTATATATCGTCGGTGGAATCCTTCACCAATATGGTGACGGACGCCTTCAACAACAAGCAGATAAAGAACTTCAAGATCGAGCGTCCTCCGTCGGCCCCGTGGTGGGTGGCGATACTCCCTACGGTAGGTCTTGTTGTCATCTTTGTCGTGTTCTGGGTATTCTTCCTCCAGCAGTCCCAGGGCGGCGGGGGAAACAGGGTTATGTCCTTTGGCAAGAGCAGGGCCAAGATGAACACCGACGACAAGAAGAAGGTCACGTTCGACGATGTCGCAGGCGCGGATGAAGAGAAAGAGGAGCTCAAGGAGATCGTGGAATTCCTCAAGGCTCCGAAGAAATTCATAGAGCTCGGCGCAAGGATTCCCAAGGGCGTTTTGCTCGTAGGACCTCCCGGCACCGGTAAGACGCTGCTGGCAAAGGCTGTTTCGGGCGAGGCGGGAGTGCCCTTCTTCAGCATAAGCGGCTCGGACTTCGTCGAGATGTTTGTCGGCGTAGGCGCCTCCAGGGTCAGGGATTTGTTTGAGCAGGCCAAAAAGAACGCGCCCTGCATCGTTTTCATAGATGAGATCGACGCCGTAGGACGGCACAGGGGCGCAGGCCTCGGCGGCGGCCACGACGAGCGCGAGCAGACTCTGAACCAGCTCCTTGTCGAGATGGACGGCTTCGGCATAAATGAAGGCGTCATCATACTCGCCGCAACCAACAGGCCCGACATACTGGACCCCGCGCTGCTGAGACCCGGCAGGTTCGACAGAAGGGTCTTCGTCGGACTGCCTGATATCAAGGGCCGCGAGGCGATACTGAAGGTGCATTCCAAAGGCAAGCCGCTCGGTTCCGACGTCAGGCTGGATGAGCTGGCAAAGAGCACCCCCGGCTTTACGGGAGCCGATCTGGAAAACCTGCTCAATGAAGCTGCGCTGCTTGCGGCGCGCAAGAACAAGAAACGTATCGATATGGACGATATAAAGGAAGCGACCTTCAAAGTCGTCGTAGGTCCCGAAAAGAAGAGCAGGGTGATGAGCGAGAAGGAAAAGAAGCTTACCGCATATCATGAGGCAGGCCATGCCATCGCCGTCAAAGTGGCTTCCACCACCGACAAGGTGGACAGGGTATCCATCATACCCTCGGGCAGAGCGGGCGGTTATACGGCCCACAAGCCCGATCAGGACAAAACCTATCACACCAGAGCCCAGCTCATAGAGGAGATCATCATAGCCATGGGCGGCAGGGCTGCGGAAGACATCGTTCTGGGTGAGATAAGCACGGGCGCTTACAGTGACCTCAAGCATGCGAACGGCGTTGCCAGGAGCATGATAACCAAGTTCGGAATGAGCGAGAAGCTGTCAAACCTCGTATTTGACGAAAACGACGAGGTGTTCATAGGCAGGGACTTCGGGCACACCAAGCTGTACAGCGAGGAAGTGGCCGCCGAAATAGACAGGGAAATCAAGTCGCTGATAGACGGCGCCTATGAAAAGACGATAAACATACTGAAGGAAAACCTCAGCAAGCTGCACAGGATAGCCGAAGCGCTGCTTGAAAAGGAAAAGCTGGAGGGCGTGGAATTCGAGGAGCTTTTTGCGAACGCATAGCATTCCGGTATTTTAACAAATTGCTGCGAGCAACTTACACTTGACTGATTTAGCAGCATATGTTAAATTATAATAGTAAAAACGGGGAGTTAAATCCCCCATATTGTTGACCTTATCCAGAGAGGTGGAGGGACTGAGCCCTATGAAACCCGGCAACCGGCCTTGCGGCAGCGGTGCCAATTCCTGCAGGATGTAGATCCTGAGAGATGAGGAGATGTTTGTTAAGCCTCTTCCTCACCGAAGAGGCTTTTTAAATGGCGATAAAGGGGATTGGGAAAACTTAACAATACATTAAAAGGGTGCACGCCCCGGAATTATTGTCCCGACATCAGAAAGGAGATAACACATGTCAAGAAAGCTATTTACTTCAGAATCAGTTACGGAGGGCCATCCGGACAAGATATGCGACCAGATTTCCGATTCGGTACTGGACGCCATATTCTCCGAGGACCCAAATGCGAGAGTCGCCTGTGAAACGGCGGTCACAACCGGGCTTGTCCTGGTAATGGGCGAGATTACCACCAAATGCTATGTCGACATACCGAAAATCGTAAGGAGCACGATCAAGGATATCGGCTATGACAGGGCGAAATACGGCTTCGACGCCGAGACCTGCGCCGTTATAACCTCTATCGACGAGCAGTCCCCCGATATAGCGCTGGGGGTCAATAAGGCACTTGAAGCTAAAACCGGGGAGATGACCGACGAGCAGATCGAGGCCATCGGAGCCGGCGACCAGGGTATGATGTTCGGCTTCGCCTGCGACGAGACTCCGGAGCTCATGCCCATGCCGATTTCACTGGCCCATAAGCTGGTACAGAGGCTGACTGAGGTCCGCAAGCAGGGAATACTGACCTATCTGAGGCCGGACGGCAAATCCCAGGTAACCGTCGAATACGAAGACGACAGGCCGGTCAGGGTAGATACTGTAGTAATTTCCACGCAGCACAGCCCCGATGTCACGCATGATACAATCGAAGAGGACATAATCGAAAAGGTCATTAAGCCTGTCGTACCCGCAGAGCTTCTTGACGCCTCTACAAGATACCTTGTCAATCCCACCGGCCGGTTTGTTGTGGGGGGTCCCCAGGGCGATTCCGGCCTGACGGGCAGGAAGATCATCGTCGACACATACGGAGGGTATGCGCGCCATGGCGGCGGTGCTTTCTCGGGCAAGGACCCGACCAAAGTCGACCGCTCCGCAGCCTATGCCGCGCGTTACGTAGCCAAGAACATAGTTGCCGCAGGGCTTGCAAAGAAATGTGAGGTTCAGCTTGCTTACGCTATAGGCGTTGCCAGGCCGGTTTCCATTCTGGTGGATACCTTTGGCACCGGGACGCTTCCGGAGGACAAGATCATAAAGCTGGCGCAGAAGCATTTTGATTTGAGGCCGGCAGGCATCATACAGAGCCTGAACCTCAGAAGGCCCATCTACAGAAAGACAGCCGCATACGGTCATTTCGGCAGGACCGATGTGGACCTCTCCTGGGAGAAGACCGACAAAGCGGAGATTCTGAAGCTTGAGGCAAGGGAGCTTTAATTGAAATAAGGCACTTAACAAAGCGGTCTGAAAAGGCCGCTTTAATTATTATATGCCGCTTTTCACCAAGTGCATCGCGAAGCTTTTTCTAATGCTTGCCTATTTATAGAAGACAGCCGTATACGGACGTGTTTGAAAGGAGCGACGTGTGCCTCTCTCGGTAAAAGAACGGCAAAGTGGAAATTCTGAAGCTTGAAGCAAGGGAGCTTTAATTGAAATAAGGCTGTTATATCATATTAATAGAATGATTTAAATGGGTGCTTAAATTTACTTGTATGCCGCTTTTCACCGCGGAAAAGCGGCGGAAAACGCGCCGCTCAGACGCCGCGGCGGCTCTGCTAGGGTACAATGAAAAAGCTTCTATGCACTTAGCGGTGGAAAAAACCTCCTTTGGCGGTCGGGACAAATTCGCCGTCCGTGGCTCAGTTTGTCCCTGAAATGGACATCGTGTCCATTTCCCCGCGTCGTCGGTTTTTTCCACCGAGTGCATCACGAAGCTTTTTCAAACACTTATAAGCGCCTTCGAAGCAGTCTACGAAGTCTCCCACAAAGCCGCTCACGAAGCGCCGCCCGCTAAACTGCCCCATCTATTACATGACTTACGGCTTCCCGGCCAGGGCAATACAAGAGCCGGGGAAAACCGGCACGATGCCGG
>JAEZJL010000100.1 GCA_023415815.1 Bacillota bacterium
ATTGTATGCAGTCCTCGGGAGCCCCCGCCCCCATAGCCGCGTCCTTTATAATCCTTGCCGCCTCGGTGCTGCATTTCTGAGCGGACGGGTGGAAGGCGAATATTATGGGGTTCCTGGTCTTCATGGCTATGATCGCCTTAAACATCGTCGTGGACGTGGGGTTTGTGACGGGAGTCACCGCGGCTATTACTCCTACGGGCTCGGCGACCTCGTAATACCCTTCGTTCTCGTTTTCGTTTATTATCCCGACGGTTTTATCGTCTTTTATACTGTGGTAGATATATTCGGTGGCAAAGATGTTCTTGGTGATCTTGTCTTCATACACGCCGCGCCCCGTCTCCTCCACGGCGAGCTTCGCAAGCAGCATGTGCTTTTCCATTCCGGCCATTGCCATGGCGTTCACGATCCTGTCGACCTGCTGCTGATCATACTCCATGAACCTGTCAAGCGCCTTTACCGCCTTTTCCGTAAGCCCGTCGATAGACTTCCTTACGTCCTTAAGCTCCTCGTCCTGATTGGCTTTAAGCTTTTCAGTCATGTCAAATACCTCCTTTATGGCTCTTATATTAATATACTCAATCCCATTGTTAATTATTTAACAATTTCATTATACCTCTTTGTTAATTAATTGTCAATCTTTTTTTATCATATTATTTCCATTTTTCCGGGCCGATCTTTTTATTAGTTTGAGCAAAAGAATACGGATTAAGCATATCAGACAAAATATCGGATGTGACCCCCCCAAAAATAGAAAAAGGCTTTTAGCGCCTTTCAGAAGCTTGTTTTATCAATGAAACAATTTGATTATTATGTTACATTGTAAATATTTCGACATTTTTACAATGTTTCCTGCAAAAATAATTTGTTTTTTGTCTAAAATATTGATATTTTGCAGGAAGGCTAAAATTGTATTTATTTCCACGAGAATAATTTTAATGAAATTAATAATGTACTTTTTTAATAAATTAGTACATCTATTTTTTCTGATTTTTCAATATTTATAAAAGCAATATATTCTGTATATCCTTATATAATGGGATTTTACCATTTTACACAATGTAACATAATAATCAAATTGTTACTTATAGAATTGTATTAAAGAATGTTTATATTTATCGGCTGTAATAGGAGAAAAATGACTATGTTTAAATTAATAAGGAAAAACATAACGTTAAAAGTGATGCTGGCGAATTTGTCCATCATTGTCGTATTGATTTGCTCCTTAGCTCTGATCAGTTATCTGCAGAGCTCGTCCGCCATGAAAAATGAGATTGAAAAGGAGCTGGAAGTGAAGCTGGCAACGGTAAAGGCTCAGATAGACGGCGTACAGAGCGGCATAGAAAAGCAGGTAAGGCTCATGAGCAGCTTATCCGCTGTCAGGGACAGCGTGATCTCCCGCATCGACGAGCAGGGCTTGAACGACCTTATGCACTATTATGAAACATCCCAGGATAAGTCCATGGAGAGCATATATATCGCCGACGTCCTGGGAAAGGTCATCTTCAACAGCCTTGAGGGCGACTCGGCAATGACGGACGTATCCGACAGGGACTATTTCAAGGAAAGCTTACAGGGCCGTACCGGCTGGAGCGAAATTCTGACCTCGAAATTTACGGGGGACAGCGTACAGGTAATCAGCAGCCCTATCTATGATTCTGAGCAGAAGGTCGTCGGAGTGATTGCCGCAACAGTAAAATTCAGCTTTATTATGCAGATACTTCAGGATACCAGGGTGGGCCAGGAGGGTTATGCCTATCTTGTCGACCGAGAGGGCAGATTGGCTTTTCATCCCGACAAAGGTCTTGTCAACACATATGTGAAAGACCTGGGTGTTGAGGCTCTTACCGCCAGCCTGGCGGATATGACCTCGGGAAAATCCGGTGAAACGGAATATGTCTATAACGGCATTGAAAAGCTGAACATTTTTATTCCGGTGAACCAGTGGTCCCTGTCCTTGAACGCTTCAAAAAGGGAATACCTCAGGCCCGTCGATGAAATGAGAAACGAAATGATGCTGGCAGGCGCCGTATTGCTGGTGCTTGGAGCCCTTATTTCCGCCGTAAACGGCATTAACATGGTAAGAAAGATAAAGACCGTCAACCGCGTAATCGGCGAGGCCTCCAGGGGCAACCTCGATCACGCGGTTGAAGAGCGCTCCCTCAGAAGGTGCTGGGAAATCAGGAACTGCAGTAAAAACAAGTGTCCGGCGTATAAAAACAGAAGCCTCAAATGCTGGGAGATTGCGGGAACGCTGTGCGACGGCCACGACGCGCAGGCCGGCTCGCTGGAAAGGCTTGAAAACTGCAAAAAATGCAGGGTATATATGCTGTCGGAAGGCGACGAGCTGCAGCAGATAGGCCGCGAATTCAACAACATGCTGACGAGCCTGAAGGAAATGGTCGTCAATATTAAAAATACCGCGGGCGTACTGTTTTCGGCAAGCCAGCAGCTGACCTCGGCCTCTGAAGAGAGCAGCGCCGCTTCCGAAGAAATCTCGGGCAGCATGAACATGCTGAGCATAAACGCAAACGACCAGGTAGCGACCGTCACCGAAGCCAACCGGCTGGCCGGCCGCCTGGATGAAATGCACAGGGATTCGGGCTCCGCGGCCGTTGAGATGTCCAAACGCTCAAAGGAAGTGGATTCCACAGCCTTAATGGGCCAGGAGGTGGTGGCGGACACCATCCGCCAGATGAACATCATCAGGGACAGCTCCGAAAACACCGCCGGTGTGATACTGGCATTGAACCGCCAGTCGGACAAGATAGGCAGCATCAACGAGATGATCACCCAGATAGCCGAGCAGACAAATCTTCTGGCGCTGAATGCCGCCATTGAAGCCGCAAGGGCCGGAGAGCAGGGCAAGGGCTTCGCCGTGGTCGCCGAGGAAATCAGGAAGCTTGCCTCTCAATCGCAGGACTCCGCAAAGGGCATAAAGGAGCTTATAAACGAAATACGTTCGGAAATAGAAAGCGCAGGCCGTATCATAAGCGAGGAGAAGCAGAAGGTCGAGCAGGGCATCAGCTCGGTCGAGGCTTCCGAAAAAGCGTTTGCGGCTATCAGGGAGCGCATAAACGAGGTCGACAAATACATCGGTCAGGTGACCCATTCGGTAGAGGAAAGCAAAAGCTCGGGCAGTCAGCTGGTCCTTGCCATAGGCAGCTTCGAGAAAATGATAGAGGCTTCGGCGGCCAGCGCACAGGAGCTCTCTTCCACCTCGGAGGAGCAGACCTCGGTCTCAGAGGATATTGCGAGCTCAGCCCAGCAGCTGTCGGCTATGGCGCAGGAGCTGATGAATTCCATAGGAAGGTTCAAGGTAGACGTAGAAAAATAGTCGTTGGGTCCCGGGCAAAAATATGTTGACATCGGCATATTTTTGCATATAATAATAATTGAATGCTGATTCAACTGTTCAACCGTCAAGGAGGGTTATTATGTGCGCTTACACCAGCGAATACGATAAATGCGATTGCGACACCATACATGATGCGGTGGTTGAAGACGTGCGGGAGCATATGCCCGACGAAGAGGCTCTTCTTGACCTTGCGGATTTATTCAAGGTGTTCGGGGATTCGACCAGGGTTAAAATACTATGCGCCCTGCAGCGGGCCGAGATGTGCGTCTGCGATATTTCCGTACTTCTGGGAATGACCAAGTCGTCTATTTCGCATCAGCTCAGGGTGCTCAGGCAGACAAAGCTCGTCAAAAACCGGAGGGACGGCAAAATCGTCTACTATTCCCTTAATGACGAGCATGTGGAAACCATCTTCTATCAGGGCTTGCTGCACGTTACCGAGAAATGAGCTTTCATCCGCCGCATCCGGCGGTTCTTTACGGCGGCGGAAGGTATTTGGTGTTTTGCGCAAATACAGGTGAACATATACTCAATCGTTCAAATATTAATAAACGCATTATTATACGGACTTATTTTTAAAGAAAGTGCAGACAGAAAGTGAGGACAGCATGGATACGGTGATTGAAAAAAGGTATATTCTTGAGGGTCTCTGCTGCGGCAGCTGCGCCGCAAAAATAGAAAGGGACATAGGCAGGCTGGAGGGAATATCCGCAGCGCGTCTGGACTTAGCCTCAAAGACGCTCACAGTGGAGGCTGCAACTCCGGAAACTCTGGACGGCTTTGCCGCACAGGCAGATTCCGTTATAAAACGGCACGACCCCGATATTGTTATCAAAGAGAAGGAAAGCTCCGTACCCGGAAGAAAGGTGCTCTACCTGACGGGCCTGGGCTGCGCCGACTGCGCCCGGAAAATCGAGAGGCAGGTCGGTCTTATTGAGGGTGTCAGGGCGGCTTCCGTGGATTTTGTCACACAAAAGCTGACCATCGACGCTCTGGATGAGAGGAGCCTGCCGGCTATCGCAAGACGGGCCTCGCAAATTGCGGTTGAAATCGAGCCCGGTATCAGGATTTCCTATTCCGATAAACAAACCGCCGGAACAGCTTCAACGGCCTGGAAGCAGCAGCTTCGCCGCATCCTCCTTTGCGCAGGCGCGGCGATATTTGCGGCCGCTTTGCTGTTTGAGGCGCCCTTTGGGCTGGAATTGGGCCTGTTTCTTGCGGCCTATCTTCTGGTTGGAGGAGAGGTTGTGCTGAGGGCCGCTAAAAATATTTCCAAGGGACAGGTTTTCGACGAGAATTTTTTGATGAGCGTGGCCACAATCGGCGCTTTCGCAATCGGCGAGTTCCCGGAGGGCGTGGCCGTCATGCTCTTTTACCAGGTTGGCGAGATATTCCAGCGCATGGCCGTCAACCGCTCCCGCAAATCGATATCCGCCCTCATGGACATCCGCCCTGACTTTGCCAATCTGAAGGCGGGTGACGAAATACGCAGGGTAGCGCCTGAGGAGGTGGGCATCGGTGATCTTATCATTGTCAAGCCCGGAGAAAAGGTCCCGCTTGACGGCAGGGTCACGGAGGGCAGGTCCTCGCTGGACACCTCCGCCCTTACCGGCGAAGCCGTTCCCCGCGATGTGGAGCCCGGCAGCGACATTTTGTCCGGCTCGATCAATAAAAACGGACTGCTGACCATCGAGGTCACCAAAGAATTCGGCGAGTCCACCATTGCTAAAATCCTGGACCTGGTGCAGAATGCCGGCAGCAAGAAAGCGCCGACGGAGAACTTTATCACAAAATTCGCAAGATACTATACGCCCGTCGTGGTGTTTGCCGCTGTAGCACTGGCCGTGATCCCCCCGCTGATCATCCCCGGCGCGTCCTTTTCGGACTGGATCAACCGCGCGCTGGTGTTTCTGGTCGTCTCCTGCCCCTGCGCGCTGGTGATATCCATCCCCCTCAGCTTTTTCGGAGGGATCGGCGGAGCGTCCAGAAACGGTATCCTGATCAAGGGCAGCAATTATCTGGAGGGCCTCAACAAGATAGATACCGTCGTATTCGATAAAACCGGGACTTTGACAAAGGGCGTTTTCAAGGTTACGCAAATAGCAGCCGAAGACGGCCGGACGCAGGAGGAGCTGCTTTCATACGCGGCTCACGCAGAGGGCTACTCCAATCACCCCATTGCCGTTTCCATACTAAAGGCTTTCGGCAGGGAAATCGACGCCGCGAAAATCGAAGGGCACGAGGAGATATCCGGTCAGGGCGTCAGGGTCAAAAT
>JAEZJL010000115.1 GCA_023415815.1 Bacillota bacterium
CATCCCGACCCTGGCGGGTGCGACCATCACCTGGGACGTCGATACCGACCTCAACCTGCCGAAACCGGTGGCTTCGGGGGCAGCGGCGGCCGTCCCGCTGCTGCCGGGAGAAAACAACGTCACCATCCACGTCGAGAAGGCGGGTACCAGCTCGAAGGACTATGTAATAACCGTAACCAAGGCGGGTGATGTCCGGCTCGCCAGTCTGACCGAGGATTTGGCAGATCATTTTGTGCCTTATGAATTCAGAGGAGATTATTATAGTCCTTATTACATAACGGCCGCGCATGCGGTGTCGACGGTGAACATCACCCCGACCCTGGCAGGTGCGATCATCACCTGGGATGTCGACACCGACCACAACTATACGGCCACGGCGGTCGCCTCGGGGACGGCGGCTGCCATCCCTCTGGAGGATGGAGACAACATCATAACCATCCATGTGGAGAAAACGGGGGCCAATGGGAAAAGCTATACCATCGTCGTCATCCGATCAGCATCGATAGGCGAGATCGCGGGAGGCACAGGGCCTTATGCGGACGGCGCCTCAATCTCCTTCGGCAAGACCTTCTCGTCTCCTCCGGTGGTCCTGGTCAACGCCTGTGACAGCGGCGGCAATCCGCTGATAGCGGGAGTCAGCGCGTTCAGCAAGACAGGGTTTACCTTGAAGCTGCACGACCAGAGCAATAACCCGGTTACCGGCGGCGCCACCATACAGTGGGTCGCCATCAATCCGGCGGCCTTTGGCCCAAACATGAGAGTCCAGGCCAAGTATATTCCGGTAATCGAAGACGGCTATGAAATCAACTTCGACAACTCATTCTCAGACAGTGAGAGGCCGATCGTCATCTGCTCTGCTTACGATAGTAGTTCCGGGTATCCGATTATGGCCGCTCCCTATAATATAAGCAAGAACAGCTTCTCTATATCCTTAAAAGAAGCGTTTGGTGATCCGGCGAGAGCCTCCTTGTGGTATATTGCCCTGGTTCCGCCTGAGTACATCGCCTTCTATGATGAAGTTTCGATCGTCGGCTATTATCAAAGATACTCAAACGGAGGGCGAATCGGCTATAACCTTTCCCGAAACACCGACGCCGTCATCTGTTCGGCATGGGGTGAAATTTATGGACATTACTCTTCCTATGCCGCGGCTGCGCGCAACAATTCCTCGACCGGATTTGACCTTAGTCTGAGGGGTTACGATGGAAGTGCCGGTTCCGATGTCTGGACCAGCTGGGTGGCTTTTGGCTTTAAGTAAACCTGAATAGGGACAGGTATGTCACCTTGGATGGACTACACAAAACAATCATTGCGGAGGCTGCCGAAACTGGCAAGCCTCCCGGGCCTTAAGCTACCGGACAAGCGGCGGTATCGGCAGGCGGGATCATTTCGCGGGTGCAGCGGACACCTATTATTTAAATAAATCGGCGAAGCAGGAAGGTTTATTTCTTTGAAAACAGAACCCTCTCTACTTTAATTATACCATACAAAAAATTATAAATGCAGACTGTTTGTTCTTATTTACCGGTGCTATAATGCAATAGCATGAAATCTATTCGTCGGTATTTTTTTTGCTGAAATTGAGGAATGATTATCAAAGGAGGTAAACATATGATTTCTTATGTGCTTGGCTTCCGGGATATCGACAAAACAAAACTCATGGTTGCCGGGGGGAAAGGCGCGAACCTGGGGGAACTCTCAAAGATCGAAGGTATCCGCGTACCGGATGGCTTTTGCATTTCTGCGGAAGCCTTTAAAAGAATCCTTGGGGAAACGCCCGCGATTGACGGATTACTCGATCGGCTATCGCTTCTGAAGGCGGAAGACCGGGAAAAAATCGGTGAACTCAGCGGTGAGATTCGCAGGGCCATCGAAGGGACAGCCATCCCTGAAGACATTAACGAAGAGATCACCCGCCTCCTCTCCGGACTTGGTGAAAAAAATGCCTACGCAATACGATCCAGCGCAACGGCAGAGGATTTACCGACCGCCTCCTTTGCGGGCCAGCAGGATACTTATCTGAACATTGTCGGAAGGGGGTCAATCCTGGAGCACATCAGCAAATGCTGGGCTTCGTTATTTACCGACAGGGCGGTAGGCTACCGTATTCAAAACGCCTTCGACCACCGTAAAGTCTACCTGTCTGTGGTTGTTCAGAAAATGGTCTTCCCCCAGGCGGCAGGGATTATGTTTACTGCCGACCCCGTCACTGCCAACAGGAAGGTGCTGTCCATTGACGCCGGCTTCGGACTTGGCGAGGCCCTGGTCTCCGGCCTGGTGAATGCAGATAGCTATAAAGTGCGCAACGGCAAGGTCATCAGCAAGAAGATATCCACCAAGAAGCTGGCTGTTTACGCCTTAAAGGACGGCGGTACGAAAGAACAGGAGCTTGAACCTGAACGGCAGGACAGGCAAGCGCTGACGGATGAGCAGGTTTTGGAGCTTGAGCGCATCGGCAGAAAGATCGAGGAGCATTTTGGCTGCCCCCAGGACATCGAATGGTGTTTGGCTGACGGCACATTTTACGTTGTCCAGAGTCGGCCGATCACGACTTTATACCCCATCCCTGAAGCGGATGATGAAGAAAATCACGTTTATGTATCTGTCGGTCACCAGCAAATGATGACCGCCCCCTTGAAACCATTGGGAATGTCTATATTCTGGTTAACATCTTTTATACCCAGGTTTAAGGCCGGCGGAAGGTTGTTTGTCGATGTTACGCATATGCTGGCTTCTCCTGACAGCAGGGAAATGTTATTAAATACCATGGGACAACACGACCCGCTTATGAAAGACGCACTCATGACCATCATTGAGCGGGGAGATTTTATTAAATCGTCACCGGATGATAAAAAAGAACAGAATTCCATAAGAAGCAGTAAAAGCATACCGTCTCCGGGCTCTCAAACACAAATCGAAAACGATCCGGCAATTGTTTCCGATTTGATTAAGAGAAGTGAAGCATCGGTAGAAGAGTTAAAACAAAACATCCGGACGAAATCAGGGTCAGAGTTATTTGATTTCATTCTGGAAGATATCCGGCTGTTAAAGAAGCTTTTATCCGACCCGCAAAGCTCAAGCTTGTATATGGCCGCTATGGATGCTTCGGCGTGGATCAATGAAAAAATGAAGGAGTGGCTGGGTGAAAAAAACGCAGCGGACACGCTTTCTCAATCCGTACCCAACAATATCACTTCGGAAATGGGCCTGGCGCTGTTGGATGTTGCAGATGTGATTCGCCCTTATCCGGAAGTGATTGATTATTTAAAACACGCAAAGGATGATAGCTTTTTGAATGGATTGGTCAAATTTGACGGCGGACAGGAAATTCAAGCAGCTATCCGGGCTTTTCTTAATAAATATGGAATGCGATGCGCCGGAGAGATCGATATTACCAAAACCCGGTGGAGCGAAAAACCAACGACCCTTGTCCCCATGCTTCTCAGCAACATCAAAAACTTTGAGACGAATGCCGGCCATCGGAAATTTGAGCAGGGGCGGCAGGAAGCTTTGAAGAAAGAACAGGAGTTACTAGGACGATTGAAGCAATTACCGGAGGGGGAACAAAAAGCCAAAGAAGCAAAAAGGATGATCGACCTGATCCGTAATTTCATCGGTTATCGCGAATATCCGAAATACGGCATGGTCAATCGCTACTTCGTTTATAAGCAGGCTTTGCTGAAAGAAGTCGAACAACTCGTACAAGCAGGCGTTATTCATGAAAAAGAAGATATTTACTACCTCACTTTCGAAGAACTTCGCGAAGTTGTACGCACAAATAAACCGGATTACCGGATCATCGGGGAACGAAAGGACGAGCACAGGTTATATGAAAAACTGACTCCCCCGCGCGTTATCACGTCTGACGGTGAAATCCTTGCAGGTGAGTACAAACGGGAAAATCTCCCGGCCGAAGCTATTGCCGGTCTGCCCGTTTCTTCGGGAGTCGCAGAGGGACGGGCGCGTGTCATCTTAAATATGGAAGACGCCGATCTCGAAGACGGAGATATATTGGTCACCTCCTTTACCGACCCCAGCTGGACGCCATTGTTCGTATCCGTAAAAGGCCTGGTCGCCGAAGTTGGCGGACTGATGACCCATGGAGCGGTTATCGCGCGAGAATATGGCTTGCCTGCAGTTATCGGAGTAGAAAATGCCACCAGGCTGATAAAAGACGGGCAGAGAATCCGGGTGAACGGAACGGACGGATATGTAGAAATCCTATAATGGAGAAGATGTTGTTTTAAACCTATTATTTAATGCACATGTCCGAAAACTGCTAGTTAACATCCTCTTTTAATGCTATTCTAGACAAAAGAGGTGAAGTGATATCATTAAAGAACGCCGGCCAGCCAACCTTGACAAAACTGCATGCTATGCGGCATTAAAAGCCCATGACGCGCGCTTCGACGGCCATTTTTTTGTAGGCGTAGCTTCCACAGGAATTTATTGCCGTCCTATTTGCCGTGTTAAATTGCCTAAAGAAGAAAATTGCGCCTTTTTCCCGAACGCTCCGGCTGCCGAAGCCGCCGGGTACAGGCCCTGCCGCCGCTGCAGGCCCGAGCTGGCGCCGGGCCTGTCTTTGGCGGACAGCACCTCGCGCATTGCACAGAAGGCGGCCGTGATGATAGAAGAGAATTGTCTTGCAGATATGAAAATCGCGGACCTTGCAGCCATGCTCGGCATCACGGACAGGCATTTGCGCAGGGCCTTTTCCGCTCAATTCGGCGTCTCGATGGTCCAATATTTACAGACGCGCAGGCTTCTCCTGGCAAAATGCCTGCTGGCGGATACGGAATTGTCCATCACTAAAGTGGCGTTATATGCGGGCTTTGGGAGTATACGAAGATTTAACGACCTGTTCAGAAAATATTACCGGGCCACGCCCAGCACCTTTCGGAGCTCGGGAAGAGCGACGGCGGAGAATACAGAAACAATTACCCTGACATTGGGATACCGTCCTCCGTATGCATGGGACGAACTGGTTGAATTTCTTGCCGATCGGGCAATTCCCGGGGTGGAGCTGGTCAAAGGCGGGACTTATCACCGGACGGTCTCAATCACAAATGGAAAAGGCTTATACTTCGGTTGGATCTCGGTTGCAAACAAGCCGAAAGACAATGCCCTATCAGTCACTTTGAGCTGTTCGCTTTTACCTGTTTTGCCGAAGCTGCTTGCTAAAATACAAAGATTTTTTGATTTAAACTGTGATCCCGTTGAAATATATCATAAGCTCTCCGCCATGAACGAGCTGATACCGGGTCTATGCGTACCGGGACTTCGCCTGCCGGGATGCTTCGATCCTTTTGAAATGTCTGTGCGTGCCGTGTTAGGGCAGCAAATAACGGTTAAAGCGGCTCGGACTCTGGCAATGCGCATTGCCCATGCCTTCGGCGGGACGATCAGTACGCCGTTTGATGAACTCCGATACACATTTCCTGCTTCGGAGACGATTTTCAGCCTTGAGCCTCCAATTGAAAATATACTGGGGCCATTAGGAGTGACCGGCATTCGCGCACGTTCTATTTTCGCTCTGGCGGAAGCAATTGAAAACGGCTCCCTTCATTTCACATCCGAAGCGGAACCTGAAGCTGAGCTGGAAAAGCTATTGAAGCTGCCCGGTTTTGGTCCGTGGACGGCGCAGTATATCGGAATGCGCGCTTTCAGCTGGCCTGACGCGTTTCCGCATACCGATTACGGAGTGAAAAAGGCACTGGCCAATCTGACGGAAAAGGAGATTCTGGATAAATCCCAGGAGTGGAGGCCATGGCGTTCCTATGCCACATTAAATTTATGGAATTCCCTGAAGGGGGATAAAACGAAACAGGAGGCGTCCGGTAAATGATTTATACGAATTTAAAAAGCCCTCTGGGCGACGTAACGGCATCGGCAGAGAAGGAAGCGATCACAGGGCTCTGGTTCGTCGGGCAAAAATATTATCCGTCGGATAAAGGCACATGGACCTATGAGCCCGGGCACCCGATGTTTATAAAGCTTCGCCAATGGCTTGAAGAGTATTTTGCAGGAAAAGGGGATATCGCCCTCCCCGAGCTGGAACCGAAGGGGACGGCTTTTCAAAAAGCCGTTTGGGAAATACTTCTGGAAATACCCTATGGCTGTGTAACGACTTATGGGGAAATCGCAAAAAAGCTGGCAACTATAAAAGGTTTAAATTCAATGTCGGCGCAGGCTGTCGGCGGGGCTGTCGGACACAACCCTATCTCCATTCTGATACCATGCCACAGGGTTGTCGGCGCAAACGGAAGCCTTACAGGGTATGCGGGAGGATTGGAAAAGAAAAAGGCCCTGCTTCATCTTGAGCAGGCCGATTTCACATGCAGGCGATGATCCAGGACCAGGGTAGAAAATTGTAACGGATAAAGCCTTCAAAACCGGATATGTTTTGAAGGCTTTATTGCTGCCGCTAGGGCCCGACTTTAAGCAGCATTTGGCAGACAAGCCGTGTCGAAACAGATCGTGTTTTATTGAAATATTTATCGATAAATGGGTAGTTATGTGTATTTTACTGCATATATTCCATAATGATTCCTCGTGTGATATACTGTGCTTCTATTAATTAACAGCCGGAGCAAGATTCGATGGAATAGAGGCATATTATGAAAATTAATGGGTCCGAATTTCAAGCTCATGTCAATTCTCATTTTATTTCCATATCTGATACAGTGTCTGACATAGGCGACGGCTTCTTGCGTCTTACAGGTTATTCGAAGGAAGAAGTCATTGGCAGGCATACCTCTGATGTTTTGACCAGCCTATTAAAGCTGCCGCTAAAAAAGTATAAACAAATTGAGAATGAGAAACTCGTAAGCTGCTTGATCTTTACAAAATCCCTCGGGCCAAGAGAGGTATTGATATACCTTTGGCATGACCATGAGACGGACAGGAAGGTCTACAATCTTATAGAAAAACCGGACTGCAGTATTTCGGATAAATTGATTTTCGGTAGCCGGGGGGATTTACAGCAGGATAACTTCGAGCTGGAAAGGCGAGTCGGAGAGAGGACAGCGGAGTTACGGCTTTTAAATGAGAAACTTGAAATAGGAATTATAGAGCGGAAGCAGGCCGAAGAAGAGCTGCGGATGAGCAAATCCCAGCTTGAAGATGATCTCACGGATATCAAGCTTTTTCAAAGCATCGGCACGGAATTTCTCCGGCAGAATGATAAACAGGCTTTGTATGAAAAGCTTGTCGACGTGGCGGCGCAAATAATGCATTCGCAATTTGCAAGCATGCAGATGCTCCAATATGAGGATGACTGTAACGGGGAGCTTCGTTTATTGGCATACCGTGGGTTTACTCCGGAGGCTGTCGAGTTTTGGAGAACAGTCGGCATGGAGAGTAAAGGTTCGACTTGCGGAGAAGCCTTGCGCACAATCCGGCGTGTCATCGTATCCGATGTTGAGAAATGCGATTATATGCAAGGCACAGCAAGTCTGGAAATGTTCCGGAAAAACCGTATAAGAGCCTGCCAGACGACCCCGCTGTTGTCACAAAGCGGAAAGCTGCTAGGAATGATCTCCACCCACTGGAGCCAGCCTCACCAGACCACAGAAAGGGAACTAAGCATCTTTGATATATTGGCGAGGCAGGCTGCCGACCTCATTGAATACAAACAGGCCGAGGAGGCGCTTCGCGCATGCGAACTCAGGCTTGAGAAGCTTACCGCCGATCGCAACCGTGAGCTGGAAGAGGCGAACCGTCAAAAAATAGATATCCTCGAGAGCATATCCGATTGCTTTTACGCCCTTGACAAGGAGCTTTGCTTCATCTACGTTAATAAAGCTGCCGAGGAGATCTGGGGGCTATCGCGGGCCGACTTGATCGGGCGCAAAATCGAGGATGTCTTTGCCAGCCTCATTGACATTTCTCTGTCAAAATTCCGTCAGGTTTTAGAGGAGCAAATTCCTCAGCATTATGAGGTCTACTCGAAGGTTATTCATCGATGGGGCGATATGAATGTTTACCCCACGCGGGACGGCATCTCTGTCTATTACCGGGACACCACCGAGCGCAAGCGGGCCGAGGAGG
>JAEZJL010000138.1 GCA_023415815.1 Bacillota bacterium
CATCCCGAACTTGCTGGGCGTATTCAATGCCATCATCATGATCAGCTTTTACAGGGAGATACCCGATTCCATCGAGGAAGCGGCGCACATCGACGGGGCGGGCGACCTTACGATATTTTTCAAAATAATATTTCCCGTTTCCATGCCGCTGTTCGCAACAATGGCGTTGTACACAGGCGTCTGGCATTGGAACGCATGGAGCGACGCGGCGTTTTTTGTGACGAAAAAGGGTCTGAAGACCTTGTGCTATGTGCTGATAAACCTCATAAACCAGACTGACGCGGCGGCGCGGCTCACCGAGACCTCGGGGGCGATGGGCACGATGAACGTCAACCAGTCCTCCTATACCGCTGAAACGCTGCGCCCGGCGGCCATGCTCATTGTTGTTTTCCCGATAATATGCGTATATCCGTTCCTGCAAAAATACTTTATGAAGGGTATTCTGATCGGATCGGTAAAGGGATAGTATGCTGCACTAAATATACAAGGAGGCCCACGATGACGATTCTGCGTTTTGAAGACAGGCATCTCCCGCAGGTAGTTGCCCTGTGGAACACCCACCTGTGCGGGCAGACACAGTACAAGCCCCTCACTGAAAAGGAGTTTGAGGATAAGTTCCTGAAAAACCCCAGCTTTTCCTATGACGGGACCTTTGTAGCCGTCGAAGAGGGAAGGGTGATCGGCTTTGCGAACGGGATAGTGAAAAAGGAATTTTTACCGGGAGAGAACCATGGGAACACGCCCGGGTACCTCACCATGGTCGTGGTGGAGACCGGCCTGCGGGGAAAGGGATACGGCTCAGCGCTTCTCCGCGAGCTGGAGGACTTCTTCCGGAAAAGCGGCAAGAAAAAATCACAGTCCATATTCTTTAATCCAATAAAGCTGGAATGGTATATACCGGGTACTGACCGGCACGACCACAACAACTCGCCGGGAGTCGACGCGGATACCCCCGCGGTGGCTTTTATGGAAAAGAACGGCTATGCGGTGCGTTCAAGGGAGGTTTCCTTCCATCTGGACCTCTCCGGCTTCAGGATGAGCGAAAAGACCGCCGCAAAGCGCGAGGAGCTCACGCAGAGAGGCATTTTCACCGGATATTACGACCCCGGAAAGCATACCGGCTTCGACGAGCTGTTTGACGACCTGGGCAGCGGGGACTGGCGAAAGGGCATCATGGACAATCTGGCGCAGGAAAAGCCAGACCCGGTCATAGTAGCCGCCGACCACGGCAAAATATGCGGATTTACAGGGCCTATAAGGGCGCAGGAAAGCGGCAGGGGATTTTTTGTCGGCATTGGCACCCATTCGCAGTACAGGGGCGGGGGAATCATGTCGGTGCTGTTCGAGCTCCTGCTGGAGGGATTCAAAACAGCGGGCGCACAGTTCAGCACCCTTTTCACGGGCGTGGAAAACCCCGCGAGGAAGATATATGAGCGTACAGGATTCACAGCCGTCAGAAACTGGGCTGTCATGGGAAAGGAGCTATAAGCGATGGAGAGAAAGAAGCTGCACATAATGGCGATAGGAGCCCATATCGGAGACGCCGAGCTGACCTGCGGGAAGACCCTGGCCAGGCACGCCCTGCTGGGCGACATGATCACGACCGTGGGCGTCACGGCAGGGGAGAGGGGCGCGCCGCCCTCCATGAAGGTTGAGGATTTCAAGCAGATGAACATAAATGCCGCCGCCGAATTTGCGGGAATGCTGAAGGGGCAGTCCATCGTATTGAACTACAGGGACGGCGAAGTCCCGGAGAATGAGGAAATCAAGTTTGAGATAGGGGACCTCATCAGAAAGCATAAGCCCGATGTGGTGCTGACGCACTGGAGCCACAGCATGCACAAGGACCATATGACCGTGCACCGCGTTGTGAAGGATGCAATGTTTTACGGAGGCCTGCCCACTATAGAGCGGGAGCTGCCCGCCCACTATGCCAGGGGGCCGTACTTCGCGGAAAACTGGGAGGATTCTCATGATTTCATACCCTATATCTACGTGGACGTGACCGAGGGCTATGACCTCTGGCATGAGGCCATTCAAAAGCTGTGGCTTACAAACAACTCGCCCTGGTTCAAGTACCTGGAGTATTACGATGCCCTGAGCAGGAGCAGGGGAACGCTTGTGCACAAGAAAAGGGCCGAGTGCTTTGCGGTGGGCCCTTATGATATGAAGCAGGTCATACAGTCGTTTTGATACCGATACCGCACAACAGGGAGGACCGCCGGTATGGACGCCGATACTAAAAAAGCTTGCAGCGATAACTTTGAAACCGCCTTCGGCCTGCTGCCGGAGGCGGTAAAGGCGGGTGTTTTCCCCGGCGCTGCCGCCGCCGTGGGCTGCTCGCGCGGCCTATACAGGTCCGGGGCCTGCGGCAGCCGTTCTCTCGAGCCGGAGAAGCTTCCGGCGCTGCCGGATACGCTTTACGACCTGGCCTCGCTGACCAAGGTCGTGGCAACCGCCACTTTGTTTATGCTTTTCCAGGAAGAGGGCAGAATCTCGGCTCTTGACAGGGTTTCCCGATATGTGGATGGCTTCGCCGCAGACGGCAGGGCTTCCGTTACGCTTCTCAATCTGCTGACGCATACGTCGGGCCTTCAGGCCCATGTCAGACTCGACCTTCTCTGCAGGGATCACGGCGACGCCATGCACTATCTTACGGAAATGCCCCTTTCATACGAGCCCGGGGAAAGCGTCGTATACAGCTGTCTGGGCTACATACTGCTCGGGCATATCCTCGAGAAGGCTGGGGGCGACAGGCTGGACGTCCTGTGCCGGAAGCGCATCTTTGAGCCGCTTGGCATGAACGATACCTTCTTTAATCCCGTTTCGACCAATGTTGCCGCCACGGCTTACGAGGAGCACGGCGGCAGGATGCTTTCGGGACGCTGCCACGATGATAACGCGAGGTTTCTGGGAGGCGTTTCGGGAAATGCCGGACTTTTTTCAAACATAAGAGATCTGAGCGTGTTTCTATTGATGCTCATGAACAAGGGACGGTTTGAAGGCAGGACGTTTTTATCCCAGGCTTCCGTTGCGGCGATGACGGGAAACTACACCGCACGCCTTAACCAGGACCGGGGACTGGGCTGGTGCATCCGGGGGCGCAGGCTGAAGGGCGTCGACCAATTGACGGCCTCCGCCGGGGACCTTATGACGCCAAATGCGTTCGGGCATACCGGCTTTACGGGCACGTCCCTGTGGGTTGACCCGGAAAACGATGTATTCGCAATACTGCTCACCAACTGCCTGCACCCGGATAGGGACAACGCGGAGCTGATACGGTTCAGGCCGCTTTTCCACAATGCGGTCATGGCGGGGTTGGACAGATGATTTAGGATAGATGGGAGGCTGCAGCTTGAACGGATATGAAAAGGCTCAGATCAAAAACGGTATCGATGTGATCGACAGGAACGGCCGTTTGTTTGAAGGAAAGCGGCTGGGACTGGTAACAGGCCCGTCGGGTCTGAACAAAAGCCTTAAGTCGACGATTGACATATTAAATGAAAGCTATGACCTTAAAGCCCTCTATTCGCCCGAACACGGCGTCAGGGGCAACTTTCAGGCCGGAGTGCACATAGACACCTACGTGGACGAGTGCACGGGAATTACCGCCTACAGCCTTTACGGCGAAAACCGCAAGCCCTCGCCGGAAATGCTCAAGGATATCGACGTGCTCGTCATGGATATACAGGACGTAGGATCGCGCTATTATACCTATCTTTACACCATGTCGCACTGTATGGAGGCTTGCGCGGAAAACGGAAAGACCTTCGTATACCTCGACAGGGTCAATCCCATCGGAGGAGTGGAGGTCGAGGGAGGAATCCTGGATACGGGATACGCCTCCTTTGTAGGGATGCATCCGATAACCGCCCGCTACGGACTCACAGCAGGCGAGCTTGCCATGCTCTTCAACAGGGAGTTCGGGATCGGCTGCGAGCTGGAGGTCGTCAGGATAGAAGGCTGGAAAAGGGATATGTATATGAACGATACCGACCTTTTGTGGATAAACCCCAGTCCCAATATCACCTCGATTGATACCGCTGTGCTCTACAGCGGCACCTGCCTGTTCGAGGGCACGAACATATCCGAGGGCAGGGGCACCACCAAGCCCTTTGAAACCATAGGCGCCCCGTGGCTGGACCCGTTCCGGCTTGCCGACAGGATGAACGGCATGGCGCTGCCGGGAGTGATCTTCCGGCCCGTGTATTTCGAACCGGCCTTTTCCAAGCACAGGGGGCAGCAGTGCAGGGGTGTGCAGGTGCATATCACGGATTGCAAGGCGGTGAAGCCGCTTGAGCTGGGCATACGCCTGTTGTATGAGATAATGGATTCCGACCCCGATAGATTCGAATGGGTGCCTCCTAGTATGGAGAAGGGCAATTATTTCATCGACCTGCTTGGGGGCGGCGAGGATATAAGACAGCGGCGCTGCGAGGCAGACGGGCTGATAGAGAAATGGCGCGGCGAAAGCCGCAGGTTCAAGGCCCTCAAGGAGAAATACCACATCTATTGATTACTTTGAAATAAAGGATTTTCGCGGCGAAGCGGAAATCCATAACGGATAAAATGGGAGTGTAGAACCGTGCAGGAAGTTAAACCCGATGACCTTACGCTGGAGCAGAAAATAGGGCAGATGATGCTGGTGGGCTTCCCGTCCGCGCATATAGACGCGCATTTTACGGAGCTGGCCGAAGGCTGCCTGGCCGGGAACATCATTCTGTTCACCAGGAACGTCGAAGGCCGGGAGCAGCTTGCGCTTCTCCTGGACGATATACAAAAGCAGGTGGTGAAGAGTACATCCATTCCCGCCTTTATAGCAGCCGACCAGGAGGGTGGGATGGTCGCCAGGCTTCGCAGGGAGGCCACCCACCTGCCGGGCAACATGGCCTTTTCCGCCTCCGGCACTGAAGAGACATACCGCGCGGGCGAGATCGCGGGCATCGAGCTGCGCGCGCTGGGTATAAATATGAATCTTGCGCCTGTTCTCGATGTGAACAACAACCCCGGAAATCCCGGCATAGGAGTGCGCTCATACGGCGACGACCCGGTCAGGGTCGCGGCATACGGAGCCGCATACATCAAGGGGCTCCAGGAAAACGGCGTGATCGCCGCAGCCAAGCATTTCCCCGGCAAGGGGGACTGCGAGGTGGACGCGCACATAGGCCTGCCCTGCATCGCGCACGGAATGGAGCGGCTTGAGAAGGTCGAGCTGCTGCCGTTTTACCGTGCTATAGAATGCGGCGTGGGTGCGGTGATGACTTCTCACGTCCTTTTCCCATCCATAGAAAAGCAACGAATCCCCGCAACCATGTCCGAAAGCATCCAGACCGATCTTCTCCAGCGCAAAATGAGCTTTGACGGCATAAGGATAACCGACTGCATGGAGATGAAGGCGATAGCGGATCACTTCGGAACCGTTGAAGCGACGGTCGCTTCGATAAAGGCCGGAGCCGATATGGTCTGCGTCTGCCACACCCTCGAGGTTCAGAAACGCTGCATTGAGGCTGTTAAAAAGGCTGTGTCGGACGGCGCGATTCCCGTACAGAGAATAAACGACGCCGTCGGAAGGATATTGCGCGCGAAGGCCAGGTACGGCCTGTTTGAAAACTGCACTCCGGACATGCAGAAGGTGCGCAGCGTGGTCGGATGTGCGGAACACATGCAGTTTGCAAGGTCGATCAGCGAAAAGAGCATTACGCTTGTCAAAGACGAAAGAGGGCTGCTTCCGGTAAGGCAGGGCGAAAGGATCATAACCATATCGACCGAGGCCGTGACGCTTACCGGGGCCGAGGATTCCGACAGGAGCGAAACCTTCTGCGAATGTGTAAAAAAGCGCCTGGGCGGGGATTCACTGACAATACCGCCGGAGCCCGGCTCCGGCGCCATAGCCGGTATCGCCGCAGGGACGGCAGGCTACGACAAGGTCATCCTCGCCACGTATAATGCCATGTTCAACAAAGGGCAGGCGGAGCTTGTCAATAAAATACTGCAGGTAAATCAAAATGTCATTGCTGTTTCGCTCAGAGTTCCGTATGATATAATCAGGTACAGTGAAGTCCCCGCCTATTTGTGCGCCTACGAGTATACCGCGCTGTCGGTGGACAGCGTTATAAGGGTGCTGGAGGGGGGCGCGGCAGAGGGCAAATTGCCTGTAAAAATCGACTGCGTCAGGGAGGGATGATCTTGGGGTATTTATTGGGCATCGACGGGGGAGGCACAAAGACCAGGCTCCTGATGGCCGATGCCGCAGGAAATCTGATCGCTGAAAGCGAAGGCGGCTCCTCCAATATAAACGCCGTTGGACATGACAGGGTGAGACAGGTTTTGCAGGGGCTAGCCGAAGACGCCATGAGCAAGGCCGGTATGACTCAGTCAGATTGTATATCGCTGTGCATGGGCGCTGCCGGAGCCGGGAGGGCCGGGGAAAAGGAAGCGCTCCGGCGGATTTTCAAGGACCTGGGTTTCAGCTGCAGGCTTGAGGTGACCGACGACGTAACGACGGCGCTGTACGGCGGCCTTGACGGAAGCGTGGGGATCATGCTGATATCCGGCACGGGCTCCATCTGCCTCGGACGCAATGAAAAGGGCGAAATGTTCAGATGCGGAGGATGGGGCCACGTAATGGGTGACGAGGGCAGCGGATATGATATAGGAAGAGCCGTGCTGAGCTGCGTCATGCGCGGCTTCGACGGAAGAGAGCCCCAAAGCGCGATGGCGCCGATGGTGCTCGAATTCTTGAATTTAAGCGGCCCGGAGGATCTGGTCGAGTATGTCTACCGGAGCGGCGCGGGCAAGAAGGAAATCGCGGCCCTTGCCGTATTCGCGGATGCGGGCTGCGCGGCGGGCGACGCCGCTGCCGTGAGCATAATGGAGCGTTCGGCGCGGGAGCTTCACCTGGCCGTCGCGACGGTCGCCGGCCGCCTGGGGTTCACTGACGGACCGGAGGTGTGCACGGGCGGGGGAGTGCTTGCGGGGAGCGAATACTTGAGAAAAAGCCTCGTAAGGCTGCTGGGCCTTTCACATCCCGGCGCGCGCGTAGTCCCCATGAGAAGGGACGCCGCGTGGGGAGCCGTAAAAATAGCAGGGGAGAACGCGAACCTTTTATAAAATAAACGTCTGAGGAGGTTTATATGCCCGGATTAATTTTGAAGATAAATGAGGC
>JAEZJL010000165.1 GCA_023415815.1 Bacillota bacterium
CTGCACGGCATACAACGCGGACTTCGACGGCGACCAGATGGCGGTCCATGTGCCGCTTTCAGCCGAGGCGCAGGCTGAGGCCAGGTTCCTCATGCTCTCCGCAAACAACCTGCTGAAGCCGCAGGACGGCAAGCCTGTGACTGTCCCGACCCAGGATATGGTGCTCGGAAGCTACTACCTTACAATCGAGCGTGAAGGAGAGCCCGGAGAGGGCAAGGTGTTCGCCTCTGTAAATGAAGCCGTTATGGCTTACGACGCCGGATATGTAGGCCTGCATGCAAAGATAAAGGTAAGGCTTACGAAGGTCATCGACGGAGTGCCCAGGACAAAAATTATCGACGCGACCGTCGGAAGGCTAATATTCAACGAGGCAATTCCGCAGGATCTGGGCTTTGTGAACAGGTCAGGCCCCGACAAGCTCTTTGACCTGGAGGTCACCTTCCTGGTAACAAAGAAGGAGCTCGGACGCATCATTGACAAATGCATAAAAGTACACGGCACCACGGCTACGGCCGAAGTGCTGGACAGGATAAAAACCCTCGGCTTTAAATATTCCACCAAGGGAGCCATAACGGTGAGCGTTTCGGATATGGTTATCCCGGATGTTAAGAAGAGATATATAGACGAGACCGAAGAAAAAATAGACAACATAACCAAGATGTACAAGAGAGGCCTTATTTCCGAAGAGGAGAGGTACAATTCCGTAATAACAGCCTGGACCGAAACAGGTGAAAACCTCACCCAGGCGCTGCTGGCGACCCTCGACAGATTTAACCCGATATTCATGATGTCGCAGTCGGGAGCAAGGGGAAGCATAAGCCAGATCAAGCAGCTGTCGGGCATGAGGGGTCTTATGGCGGATACGCAGGGCAGGACGCTCGAGATACCGATCAGGGCGAACTTCCGTGAAGGCCTGAACGTTCTGGAGTACTTCATATCCACCCACGGCGCCAGGAAGGGTCTTGCCGATACGGCGCTCAGGACGGCCGACTCCGGTTACCTTACCCGCCGTCTCGTGGATGTCAGCCAGGATGTCATTGTCAGGGAGATAGACTGCGGCACCAGAAAGGGCTCCGAGGTATTTGACATAAAGGACGGCAACGAAGTCATCGAGAGCCTGGCCGAGAGAATAGCCGGAAGATATACCATTGAGTCCATCGTCCATCCTGAAACCGGAGAGGTGCTCGTAGAGGGCGACAAGATGATCACCGACGCCGAAGCCGACAAGGTCGTAAAAGCGGGCTTGAAGAGGGTCAAAATCAGGTCCATCCTCACCTGCCATTCGGAATACGGCGTCTGCGCCAAGTGCTACGGCGCGAATCTTGCGACGGGCGAGGACGTGAACATCGGCGAAGCGGTCGGCATAATAGCGGCACAGTCCATAGGCGAGCCCGGTACTCAGCTCACAATGAGAACCTTCCACACCGGCGGCGTCGCGGGCGACGATATCACCCAGGGTCTCCCCCGTGTAGAGGAGCTTTTTGAAGCAAGGAAGCCGAAGGGTCTTGCGGTTATTTCCGAAATTAACGGCTCGGTAAAGATAAACGAAACAAAGAAGAAGCGTGAAGTAGTCATAACCTCGGAGGACGGCGAGGCCCGCACATACCTGATACCGTACGGTTCAAGGATAAAGGTAATGGACGGGGACGTAGTCGAGGCCGGCGACGAGCTCACCGAGGGCTCCGTCAACCCGCATGACATATTGAAGATAAAGGGCATAAAGGGCGTCCAGTCCTATCTGCTCCAGGAGGTTCAGAGGGTTTACAGGCTGCAGGGTGTTGATATTAACGACAAACATATAGAGGTCATCATCAGGCAGATGCTCAGGAGGGTCAAGGTGGACGACGCCGGGGATACAAACATGCTTCCGGGCGGCCTGATCGACATGTTCGATTTCGAAGAGGAGAATGCAAGGGTCACGGCAGAAGGCCTGAGGCCGGCGGTCGGAAAGAGATCGCTGCTCGGAATCATCAAGGCCTCGCTGGCTTCCGAATCCTTCCTTTCGGCCGCTTCCTTCCAGGAAACGACCAGGGTCCTTACGGAGGCCGCAATAAAAGGCAAGGTCGACCCGCTGGTCGGCCTCAAGGAGAATGTCATCATAGGCAAGCTGATACCTGCCGGCACTGGAATGAGCAGGTACAAGGACATCAATATCAGCACGGTAGTGGAGTAAATTCGTTCTTCTTGACAAATATAATTCTGCGGTGATAAAATAATTTGGTGCGTAAATCGCAGAAATCAGGCATTGAAGAGAAAATCGCACACAACTGAGCATAAAAACAGACATTAAAGGGGGGGACATTCCGTCCCCCTATCCTGGATAAAAGGGGGGCATACCTGTGCTGGAGGTTTTAAAGAACAGCAATAAAGCCATAGGCATCAAGCAGACGTTGAAAGCTGTCGAAAATAAGACCGCAAAGGTAGTATTCATAGCCAGGGATGCCGACGAAAAGGTAACGGGACCTTTGAGGGATTTATGCCTGAGCAGTTCAATTGAGATCGTATACGCGGACACCATGAAGCAGCTTGGAAAGGCTTGCGGTATAGAGGTTGGCGCATCCGCGGTATGCATACTGTAACCGGATGACGGATTACGGACTAAATTATTGAAAGGAGGTGTATTGATGCCAACATTCAACCAGTTGGTCAGAAAGGGAAGAGAGACTGTAGAATACAAATCGACTGCTCCGGCTCTGCAGAAGGGCCTGAACTCTCTGAAAAAGAGGAGCGTTGATTTGAGCTCGCCTCAAAAACGCGGCGTATGCACAGTGGTTAAGACCTCTACCCCCAAGAAGCCGAACTCAGCTTTGAGAAAGGTCGCAAGGGTACGTTTGACGAACGGAATAGAAGTAACCGCTTATATTCCGGGCATAGGCCACAATCTGCAGGAGCACAGCGTCGTCCTTATAAGGGGCGGCAGGGTTAAGGATCTCCCCGGTGTCAGGTACCATATCATCAGGGGCACCCTGGATACCGCCGGCGTAGCCAAGAGGATGCAGGGCCGCTCCAAGTACGGGGCGAAGAGGCCTAAGGCGGGCGCAGCCAAGAAGTAATCCGGATTAAACGACGGATACGAAAAGGACGAAGTAAAAATTTAGTGCAAAGTATCTTGTATAATAAAGGCAGGGCGACAAGCCAGGCGCTGTTTCCCTGTTGATCTATATATTACATGTACGGAGCGCTGACGAGAATACCTTCCGGATCGGAAGGATTCCGAGTACCTCACAGGGAGCTGTCCCTGAAGAGATTTTACGAAAAGGAGGGAAGTAAAGTGCCAAGAAAAGGACATGTTCCGAAGAGAGATGTTCTGCCGGACCCGATTTATAATGACAAGGTCCTGACAAAGCTCATAAACAACATCATGCTTGACGGTAAAAGGGGTGTTGCCCAGAAGATTTGTTACGAGGCTTTTGACATCATCCGGAATAAAACCGGCAAGGAGCCATTGGAAGTATTTGAACAGGCCATGAACAACATCATGCCCGTGCTTGAGGTTAAGGCAAGAAGGGTAGGAGGCGCAACCTATCAGGTTCCTATGGAAGTAAGACCTGAAAGAAGGCAGGCGCTGGGCTTGAGATGGCTGGTCAACTATTCGCGCGCCAGAGGCGAGAAGACCATGAAGGAAAGACTGGCCGGAGAGCTGATGGATGCTGTCAATGGACTTGGGGGAGCCTTCAAAAAGAAGGAAGACACCCACAAAATGGCAGAAGCCAACAGGGCTTTCGCGCACTATCGCTGGTAATAAGGAATGGGGACACATCTCTCCCGCCGGCGGGCTGGACGTCGAGATATGTCCCGCGTAAGATAGACCGGGGACACATCTCTCAAACCGGCGGACCGGGTGAAAGATATGTCCCGCAAAATTATGGACTATTTGAGAAAGGAGGCACATATGCCCAGGCAATTCAGTTTGGAAAACACGAGAAATATCGGCATCATGGCTCACATTGACGCCGGTAAGACAACGACTACCGAGCGGATCCTGTTCTACACCGGAAGGCTGCATAGAATGGGTGAAGTCCACGAAGGCGCCGCTACCATGGACTGGATGGAGCAGGAGCAGGAAAGAGGCATCACGATCACATCTGCTGCAACCACGGCACAGTGGAAGGGTAACAGGATCAATATTATAGATACGCCGGGGCACGTTGACTTTACGGTAGAGGTCGAAAGATCTCTAAGAGTTCTCGATGGTTCAGTAACACTTTTCTGTGCAAAGGGAGGGGTAGAGCCGCAATCCGAAACAGTTTGGAGGCAGGCCGACAAGTATAACGTACCCCGCATTGCATACGTTAATAAAATGGATATTATGGGTGCAGACTTTTTCAACTGCATACAAATGATGAAGGACAGGCTGAAAGCAAACGCCGTCCCGATTCAGTTACCTATCGGCAGGGAAGACCATTTCCAGGGAATAGTCGACCTCGTTACTTTGAAGGCCTATTTTTATAAAGACGACTTAGGCAAGCTTATTGAAGAGGGGCCGATACCGGACGACATGGCAGATGTCGTCGAAAAATATCGTAACATTTTAATTGAAGCTGTTGCTGAACAAGACGAGGACTTAATGAATAAATACCTCGAGGGCGAGGATTTCACCGAGGAAGAAATACGTGCAGGAATAAGGAAGGCGACCATTTCTGTAAACATCATACCCGTTACCTGCGGGTCGTCCTACAGGAATAAAGGCGTCCAGCAGCTTCTGGACGCGGTTGTGGATTATATGCCTTCACCTCTGGACGTCCCTTCGATACAGGGTGTTTCACCCGACGGAGAGACTGAAATGGAGAGACCGGCAGACGACGAAGCTCCCTTCTCCGCTCTGGCATTCAAGATCATGGCGGACCCGTTTGTAGGGAAGCTTTGCTTCTTCAGGGTTTATTCGGGTAAGTTGAGTTCAGGGTCATATGTATTGAATTCCACCAAGAACAAGAAGGAAAGAATCGGCAGGATACTGCAGATGCATGCAAACCACAGGGAAGACACCGACATGGTATATTCGGGCGATATCGCTGCGGCTGTGGGCCTCAAGGATACCACGACCGGCGACACGCTCTGCGTGGATGAAGCGCCTATCATACTGGAGTCCATGGAATTTCCCGAGCCCGTCATCGCCATAGCCATAGAGCCGAAAACAAAGGCCGGCCAGGACAAGATGGGCATAGCACTGCAAAAGCTGTCCGAAGAAGATCCTACGTTCAAGGTCAATACCGATCCCGAGACAGGGCAGACCATCATCCGCGGAATGGGTGAGCTGCACCTTGAAATAATCGTAGACCGCATGATGAGGGAATTCAAGGTCGAAGCAAACGTTGGCAAGCCGCAGGTTGCGTATAAGGAAACCATCCGCAAGGCCGTCAAGTCCGAGGGCAAGTTTATCAGGCAGTCGGGCGGACGAGGCCAGTACGGGCATTGCGTACTCGAAATAGAGCCGCAGGAGCCCGGAAGCGGTTATACCTTCGTCAACAAGATCGTCGGAGGCGTAGTCCCCAAGGAATATATACCGGCGATCGACGCAGGTATTCAGGACGCCATGAATAACGGCGTACTGGGAGGGTATCCGGTTCTTGACCTGAAGGTCACGCTGGTAGACGGATCCTACCATGAGGTGGACTCTTCCGAAATGGCGTTCAAGATAGCCGGTTCAATGGGCTTCAAGGAGGGCTGCCGGAAAGCCGACCCCGTTTTGCTTGAGCCTGTGATGAAGGTTGACGTCGTAGTGCCCGAGGAGTATATGGGCGACGTCATCGGCGATCTGAACTCCCGCAGGGGAAGGATCGAAGGCATGGAATCCAGGGCGGGCGCGCAGGTAATAGCCGCCCACGTACCGCTGGCAAACATGTTCGGCTACGCTACGGAGCTCCGTTCAAGGACGCAGGGAAGAGGCGTATTTACAATGCAGTTCGATCACTTTGAGGAGGTTCCCAGGAACATTCAGGAAGCGATATTAAAGTAAGGAACAATGAAGTACAAACCGGGGATTAACCTGCAAGGCAGGAATTCCTGAAAACAATAAAATTAAAAATTACTATTATTCAGTATTATAGCTGAAAAAGGGAGGAGAATTAAACAATGGGAAAAGCTAAATTTGAAAGGACCAAGCCCCACGTTAATATCGGAACAATTGGTCATGTCGACCATGGCAAGACTTCTTTGACGGCTGCAATAACCAAGGTTTTAGGTTTCCAGGGTAAGGCTCAGTATACCGCCTACGACCAGATCGACAAGGCTCCCGAAGAGAAGGCAAGGGGTATCACGATATCCACTGCGCATGTTGAGTATGAAACAGACAAAAGGCATTATGCACATGTTGACTGCCCCGGCCATGCCGACTATGTCAAGAACATGATCACCGGTGCCGCTCAGATGGACGGCGCCATTCTGGTTGTTTCCGCGGCCGACGGCCCGATGCCCCAGACAAGGGAGCACATCCTTCTTGCCCGTCAGGTTGGCGTGCCCCACATCGTGGTATTCCTCAACAAATGCGACATGGTTGATGATGAAGAGCTTATCGAGCTCGTTGAAATGGAACTCAGGGAGCTTCTCTCCGTGTACGAATTCGACGGCGACAATATTCCGATCATCAGGGGCTCCGCTCTCGTTGCTCTTGAAAGCACCTCAAAGGATCCCGCGGCTCCTGAATACAAGTGCATAGCCGAGCTCATGACTGCGGTAGACGCTCATATTCCGACTCCCGAAAGGCCCACAGACAAGCCCTTCATTATGCCTGTCGAGGACGTGTTCTCCATCACCGGCCGTGGCACCGTTGCTACCGGCAGGGTTGAAAGAGGAACCATAAAGGTTGGCGAAGAAGTTGAAATCGTCGGTCTGATGGACGCTCCCAGGAAGACGGTCGTAACCGGCGTTGAAATGTTCAGGAAGCTGCTCGACCAGGCAGTTGCCGGCGACAACATAGGCGTTCTTCTCAGAGGCGTACAGAGAAACGAAGTCGAAAGAGGCCAGGTTCTTGCAAAGCCCGCTTCGATAAAGCCCCACACCCATTTCAAATCCCAGGTTTACGTCCTGACCAAGGAAGAGGGCGGAAGACATACTCCTTTCTTCAATGGCTACAGGCCGCAGTTCTATTTCAGGACCACCGACGTTACCGGTGTTGCCGAACTGCCTGCAGGCGTTGAAATGTGTATGCCCGGCGACCACATCCAGATGACCATCAAGCTCATCACTCCCATCGCAATGGAAGAGGGCCTGAGGTTCGCCATCCGCGAAGGCGGAAGGACCGTAGGATCAGGTACGGTTACCGGTATAGTAGAGTAATCAAAGCTTCATAAAGAGCCGGCTCGGGGGTTTAGTTCCCTCAACCGGCTCTTTTTTCGTTTTATTGGAAAACATATTGGGTATAAATATAAAAGTATAAGCGAGCATCCAACAATAGAGGTTTAAAGGAGATACGGGCATGATAGAAATCAAGAAGGATATTTTCTGGACCGGTGTCAGGGACTGGGGCTTGAGGCAGTTCCACGGGCATGAGCTCTCCACCCACAGGGGCTCCTCTTACAACTCGTACATCATCAGGGATGAAAAAACTGTCCTTGTGGACACTGTCTGGTCGCCGTTCAAGGATGAATTTGAAGATATGCTTCAAAAGGATATCGGCGGTATCAAAAACATCGACATGATCGTGATCAACCATTCGGAGCCCGATCACGGCGGAAGCCTCGGCCATATCATGTCCGAGATACCCGATGTGCCCATATATTGCACTAAAAACGGAGCGGAAATCATCCGGAAGCATTTTCACAAGGACTGGAACTTTAAAATCGTTAAAACCGGAGATTCCGTAAAGACCGGAAAGTACGAGCTGGTTTTCGTTGAAATGCAGATGATCCACTGGCCCGACAGCATGCTGACCTATGTCAGGGGAGCCGATCTTGTGCTGTCCAATGACGCTTTCGGCCAGCATTACACCACTATTTCGCTTTTCAACGACGAGGTCAGCAAATGCGAGCTGGAGCAGGAGGCAATCAAGTATTACGCCAATATCCTTACTCCGTTCAGCCCGCTTATCAAAAAGAAAATCGAGCAGATAAGGGCGCTGAATCTGCCTATAGACATGATTGCGCCGAGCCACGGCATAATATGGCGCAAGGATCCGGCGCAGATAATCGACAGGTATTACGAGTGGTCGCAGGATTACAACGAGGGACATGCCGTCATCATTTACGATACGATGTACGACGCCACAAGGAGCATGGCTGAGGCCATAGCGGAGGGCCTGCGCAAAAAAGGCGTCAAATACAAGATATACAACGCCTCGGTGTCCGACCAGAGCGACCTTATCACTGAAATATTCAAAGCAAAGGGCGTCCTTATAGGCAGCTGCACCGTGAACAATACTGTGCTGAGGGTGATAGCAGGACTGCTTGACGAAATAAAGGGTCACAAATTCAAGGGTAAGCTTGGAGCAGGATTCGGCAGCTACGGCTGGAGCGGTGAAGCGCCGAAGCATATAAACGGCTCGCTTGCGGAGTCGGGTCTTAAGGTCCCGCTGGAGCCCCTGATGTTCAAGTACAGCCCGACAGAGGATGAGCTGGCCCAATGCGAGGCATTCGGAGAAAAGTTTGCGGAGGAAATGAAATAACGCACTGCTACGTATTACCCATTAAACCAAGATTTTTTTGCAGTATCGCGGATACAAGATCCAGATAATTGCCTTCCGGTGAAACCGTATTGTTTATCAGCATGACCGAAAGACCGTGCACAAGGCTCCAAAATACCAGCGCTTGCGCGGACCAATCCGCACCGCCGCGTCCGGCAGACTCAAGATAGCCTGTAAACAGCTTTTTAAAGAGGTTTACAGGCCATCTTTGCTCCTGTATAAAGGCCCCGTTGTAAAAAATGATGGGGTTGTTATGATTTGTAAGGAATATGAATTTGAAATGCTCGGGATTTTCGACCATGAACTTCACATACACGCAGCCCAGGATTTCTATTTGCTTTCCATAATCGCCCTCATTTTGCGCCAGGGCTTTTTCGACCGCTTCCATAAATTCCTTCGATACGCTCATTGTAATCGCTTCGATCAATTCCGCCTTGTTTTTGAAGTGCCTGTACGGGGCGGCATGACTCACTCCGCACATATCGGCCACCTTTCTTATGGAAAAGGCTTCGGAGCCGCCGCTGTTCAATAAAACAAGGCCTTTTTCTATTAAGGCGTTTTTCAGGGAACCATGGTGATATTTATCTTTATCCATAACAATACCCTTTCTTCAGGTGTTTACAGCAGCTGCAGGAACAGTTGCCGATTTCAAATTTTTGCAGCATATCTCCGATAAAATCATAGCACAATATGTTGACAGTGTAAACATATGATGATATAATTCCCTATGTTAACGGTGTAAACATTAAGAATCGGAGGTTTGTATGAGCAGTATAATTTATTATTTTTCAGGCAGGGGGAATTCATACAGGATAGCCCGGGACCTGTGCGAAAGGCTGGGCGATGCTGAAATCAGGTTTATGGGGAAGAAGGATATTGATAGGGTCGATAAAGATGCTGATTGCATCGGGATCGTCACTCCCGTGATCGACTTCGGGATACCGGCTTATGTAAAAAAGTTTATTAAGGCGCTGAAGACGGAGAGCAGGCCCTATGTATTTTCTGTCGTCACCTATGGCGGAATGCCCTGCGGCTCGGCCCTCCAGCTCAAAAAGTGCATTGAGGCGCGAGGCTTGAAGCAGGGGGCCGGCTTTGCGGTTAAATTCGGCCTGGAGCAATATTCCGAAGCCGATTGGGAATCCCTGCTTGATAAAATCTCTTCAATCGTAAAATCAAGGTCTGTAATACCCATGGAAAAGACTTCGGTCAAGGACATATTGTTAACTTCCCTGCTGAACCCTTTAGCCAGGCTGATGATCCCCCGGGAGGATAAAAAATTTCACGTCAGCGAGGCCTGCAACGGCTGCGGCGTCTGCGCCAGGGTTTGTCCGGCAGGGAATATAAAAATAGTCGACATAAGGCCCGTATGGCTTCACAAATGCGAGCAGTGCGCGGCTTGCTTCGCCTGGTGCCCGAAGGAGGCCGTTTACGGCGCCAACCTTGCCGCCAGGACCCGTTATTCCAACCCGGATGTGACGTTGAAGCAAATACTGAACGAATGAAGGCCGCGATATAAAAATAAGTAAGAAAATACAGATTGGCAGCCGGAGATTGGAACTTTATATTTTGCCTTCCTGTCAAAATAAATAATGACAAAGGAGGGTCTTTTTATGAAGAAGCTTCTGATTCCGATTTTGCCGGTTCTATTGGCCGCCTTTCTCCTGACCGGGGCGCCTCCTGCCGTAGCGCCTCCCGCTATAGCCGCCGCGCCTCCCGCTGCAGCAGCGGAGGGAGACAGGCTGAAAGACGCCGTTGTGATGTATGTCGGCAGCCCTTCCGCTAAGGTTATGGACAAACCAATCCGTATTGATATATTGAACATGAAGGTCAGGCCGGTCAATAAGGACAGCCTCACATACATACCTGCCAGGTTCCTCGTAGAAAGCTTCGGAGGGACATCACACTGGGATGCTGAAAGCCATCAGGCAACCTTTACCTTCGACGGCGACACAATCAAGCTTACGTCCTTCAGCGACATCATGGATATAAACGGAAAACAGATGAAGCTCCCGGCTCCGGCAGAAGCCGAGTACGGCAGGCTGCTCGTCCCTCTGGACGCCTTTGCGGAGACGCTGGGGAAGCAGGTCTTTTATGATAAGGGTCTCATTATCGTGAGCGCCATTGAAGACAGCTTCGACGCCAAAACCGACCGGGCTCTCCTGGACGGTCTGGCGGCCGATATCAGCAAGCCTCCGGCGGTGGGCTCCCAGGCCGGCCTGAAGGAGCTGCTGAAGCAGATAAAGGAGTCCAACGGGGACAGGTATTATGTCAAAAGTAAAGCCAATGTGATGGCAGCAGATACGGCCAACAAAAACGCAGCCGCGGCTTCCGGGACGAGGAGCCCGTCGGCGCAGGGGCCTTCGGACGAAGGCCTTACGGGAAGCGGCGATTACTCGGGGACAAACGTACAGGTTGAAGGCGTTGACGAGGCGGATGTGGTCAAGACCGACGGAGAATACATCTACCAGGTTAACGGGAAAAGGGTGATCATTGCCAGGGCATATCCTGCCGGGACCATGGAGCTTTCCTCGGTCATCGGCTTTTCAGACGCCGGCTTCACGCCGCAGGAGCTGTATGTCAGCGGGAAATATCTTGCCGTAATAGGCCGGTCCGGTGCAAAGGTACAGGCTAAAAAAAAGAACAGCATAAATTCGCTCCCGTATCCGGGGATAGATATAGACACGGTCAGAGCAATCGTTTATGATATCAGCGATAAGAAGAATGTGAAGCAGGTAAGGGAAACCGAGCTTGACGGAAGGTACATATCCTCCAGAATGATAGGCACAAGGCTTTATCTCATGACAAAAAGGGATATCGGCAATATCATATTCACTCCCGCCTGGGAACAGATATACATTAACGGCGATTATGCCGCGGCGCTTTCGGAGGGCTACGGCAGGGAATTCATAGACGACAATATTTCAATAATGGAAAAGCCGCAATACAGGGATACGGCTGCAGGCGGGGTGTTCACAGGCATTCCCTATGACAGCATCTACTATTTCCCCGATTCCATACAGCCGGAATATCTGGTCATAGCCTCCTTCGATATTGCGGAGCCGGATGAAAAGGCCGATATCTCCGCCTATCTGGGGGCCGGCAGCGACGTATACGC
>JAEZJL010000171.1 GCA_023415815.1 Bacillota bacterium
GGTTATAGCGGAGACTCCCTGCTGCACCAGGGAAGAGGTTGAATTGGCCGTACAGTGCGCTGCGGCGGCTTTCCCGAAATGGTCCGACACTCCGCCGCTCAAGAGGGCGCAGGTGCTCTTTAAAATGCGGGAGCTTGTCACGGCCCATATGGAGGAGCTCACCATCCTGGTGGCCACCGAGAACGGCAAGGTGTACGAAGAGGCAAAGGGCGACGTATTGAAGGCCCTTGAGCCCATAGAGCTGGCCTGCGGCATACCGAACATGCTGATGGGCGAAACTCTGATGGACGCTTCAAAGGACTATGATACCGCGCTTTACCGCGAGCCGGTCGGAGTTTTCGCGGGGATAGCCCCCTTCAACTTCCCGGCGATGATCCCGATGGGCTGGATGACGCCGCTTTGCATCGCCTGCGGCAATACCATCGTGCTCAAGGCTGCAAGCATGACCCCCATGACCAGTCTGCGGTTTGCGGAACTCTGGCAGGAGGCCGGCCTTCCGGACGGAGTCCTGAATATCGTCACATGCAGCCGCCGGGAGGCTGAAATACTGCTTGAGCATCCGGATATAAAGGGCGTATGCTTTGTCGGCTCTACGTCCATTGGAAGGCACATATTTGAAACGGCGTCCAGGAACGGAAAAAGGGTCCAGGCACTGTGCGAAGCCAAAAACCACGCACTCGTACTGGAGGACGCTCCGCTTGAAAGGACGGCAAGGGGCATCATAAACGCCGCCTTCGGATGTGCCGGAGAGCGCTGCATGGCCCTGCCTGCGATCGTAGTACAGGAATCCGTAGCCGACAGGCTCGTAGAGCTCCTTGCCGAGTATGCAAGGGAAAGAAAAGTCGGTCCCGCTTATTTGAAGGAATCCGAATTGGGACCCGTAGTATCGGAGTCGCATAAGAAATTTGTGCTCAACTGGATAGAGAAGGGCTTATCCGAGGGCGCCGTACCCGTGCTGGACGGCCGCGGAGTGGTTGTTCCGGGATATGAGAAGGGCTTTTATATCGGGCCTACGATACTGGACCATGTGAAGCCTGAGATGACCGTCGGCGATGAAGAAATTTTCGGACCCGTGCTCTGCATTAAAAGGGTGAAGGATTTCGATGAGGGCCTGAAGCTGATGAACGCCAATCCGTTTGCCAACGGCTCGGTTATTTTCACCCAGAACGGCTATTTCGCAAGGGAATTCGCGAAGCGTACCCACGGCGGCATGGTGGGTATTAATGTCGGAATTCCGGTCCCGGTAGGTCTGTTCCCATTCACAGGACACAAGAATTCCTTCTTCGGAGACCTGCATACCCTCGGCAAGGACGGCGTCCGTTTCTTTACGGAAACCAAGGCCGTCACGACCCACTGGTTCGAAGAGGAAGAGATGAAGGCCAAGCATGTAAGCACCTGGGACGGCACCATCTGACAGGGCCCGCGGGGATATGGGAATCCCCGGAGCTTTTAAATCGGCGTTACGGAAAATGCCCGAATAAAATATTCAGGGCTGCGATCTCCTTCCTGAAACAGGCATCGTATTGCTTCGGGAAGGAGATTTATTTTAACGCAGTATAAGGGGCGGATTATGAAACAAAATAATTGAAGGCGAATATATTAAAACAGTTGACATATATACTATGAATTATTATAATTTTTATTGGTTATGGAAATGACAAATAAATAAAACAAAGCGGATGATTGTCACGGGAGAGACGCCGGCGCTTGCACCGGACACCGAAGATGGTAAACTTTCAGGTAAAATGACTGTGGCAGGACGCACCTCTGGAGAGACCGTCAAGGCGCCGAAGGGGCAAGTTTCCGTAAACCGGAAATAATCTCTCAGGCAAAAGGACAGAGTGGACTTTTATGTACAGTTCTGGTACGGATTTCAGAGGTCAAATCATGTGATTTGGCTTTTTATATTTTATGACGAACTTATGGAGGTTTTTACACATGTATTCGCTGGACGCGGTAAGGAAGCTGGACCCTCAGGTAGCGGAGGCAATTGAAAAGGAAGTGAACAGGCAGAGGAACAAGATAGAGCTCATCGCCTCTGAAAATTTTGTAAGCGAAGCCGTTATGGACGCGCAGGGAACCCCGCTGACAAACAAATATGCGGAGGGGTATCCCGGAAAAAGATACTACGGAGGCTGCGAGTATGTCGACATCGTCGAGCAGCTGGCAATAGACCGCGCCAAGGAGATATTCGGCGCGGAGCACGTCAATGTACAGCCCCATTCGGGAGCACAGGCAAATTCGGCCGTGTATTTTGCGGTTTTGAACCCCGGCGATACCATTCTGGGCATGGATCTGTCCCACGGGGGACATCTGAGCCACGGTATGGCAAAGAACGTATCCGGAAAGTATTACAAGGCGGTATCCTACGGCGTGAGGGAGGACAACTGCAGGATAGACTACGACATGCTCCTTAACAAAGCGAGGGAGCACAAGCCGAAGATCATTGTGGCGGGCGCCAGCGCTTACCCGAGGATCATCGATTTCAAGGCCTTCAGGGAAATCGCCGACGAATGCGGCGCATACCTTATGGTCGATATGGCGCATATAGCAGGCCTGGTTGCGGCAGGACTCCATCCGAGCCCCGTACCGCACGCGCATTTCGTAACCACCACCACCCATAAGACGCTCAGAGGACCGAGGGGCGGCATGATCTTATGTAAAGAGGAATTTGCCAAAATAATCGATTCCGCAGTGTTCCCCGGGACGCAGGGCGGACCCCTTATGCATGTAATTGCTGCAAAGGCGGTCAGCTTCAAGGAAGTGCTTACGGATGAATTCAAGCAATACCAGAAGCAGATTCTGAAAAACGCCGTCGCTCTTGCTCAGGCCCTTATCGAAGCCGACTTCAGGCTTGTCTCAGGAGGCACGGACAATCACCTGATCCTGGTGGATCTCAGCGACAAGGGCGTGACCGGAAAACAGGCGCAGCACATGCTGGACGAGGTTATGATCACGGTCAACAAAAACGGCATCCCCTTCGACAAGCAAAGCCCGTTCGTCACCAGCGGCATAAGGATAGGCACGCCTGCCGTGACCTCAAGGGGAATGGTGGAGGATGACATGAGGGAAATCGCCGACATGATAAAGCTCACGCTTACGGATTTCGAAAGCTCCAAAGCGGAGGTAATATCCAGGGTCGCAAAGCTGTGCGGCAGGTATCCGCTGTATTGATAAAAACCAATGAAAGCCGCTTTCGCGAAGAGGGCGGTTTTTTTTCGCCGTTTCATAGGACGCCGCAGGCCGCCTGCGTCGGGAGTGTTTTTGCGGCTATAGACAAGCATTCTGTTTATTGTTAAAATTATCGAAAAATACAATTCGATGAGGAGCTAAAAGAGATGTATAAAAAAATTCTTCCGGAATGCAGGATTTTGCGGAATTCGTAGGGTCCTGTTTTTATAAATCTTTACGCGACCGTCATACGGATGGTTTTGTACAAACTGCAGGCATCAAGCGGCGGAAGACGGAATAAGCATGAAAAGGGGACATGGATAATGGCATATAAATACATATTGTTTGACCTCGACGGAACACTGACAGACCCTGGGACAGGAATAACAAATTCGGTTATGTACGCCCTCAGAAAATTCGGCATTGAGGTAAGCGACAGAAGCGAGCTGTATAAATTTATCGGACCTCCCTTGTGGGATTCCTTTGAAAATTATTACGGGTTTTCAAAAGAGGAGGCAAAAACAGCCGTAGAGTATTACCGAGAATATTACAGGGATAAGGGCATATTTGAAAATATGGTTTACGAAGGCTTTGAGGGTCTTTTGAAAGAGCTTTCGGACCAGGGCCTGGCGCTTATCGTCGCAACGTCCAAGCCCGAGGTTTTTGCAAAACAGATTCTGGAGCATTTCGATATTGCAAAATATTTCACATGCATCGCAGGCAGCAATCTTGACGGGACAAGGGTGAAAAAGGGCGAGGTTATCGGGTACGCGCTTGAAAGCTGCGGCATAGCCGATTTGTCGGAAGCAATCATGATCGGCGACAGGGAGCATGACATCATCGGCGCGAAACAGGCGGGCATCGATTCCATCGGCGTCTTGTTCGGATACGGAGACAGAGCGGAGCTTGAGGAAGCCGGCGCGGATTTCATTGCGGCGACTGTTGCGGATATCGGAAAAATACTTATAACCGGAAGCGATTCATCCGAAATATTAAGCGATAGTATCTGATACCGTCGGTACGCCTGTTAATTTATTGATTACCCGCAAGATAATAAATGGTTATTGTAATTTTATGCTATAATAATGATATGTCCCGCCTGAAGGCTGGGACGGGCAATCCGGAGGAAACTTATGAAAAGACATGGAATTCGTACAGCGGCAGCCCTTGCGCTGGCGGCCGCTTTTTTTATCATGCCGGCCGCAAATGCCAGCGCTGCTGCGAAGATAAACGTATTGGTTGACAATAAGCCGTTGAATACGGACGCAAGGCTTATCAACGGCACGGTCTACGTCCCGTTGAAGGCCGTCGGCGATTCGCTGGGCGCCGATGTGGATTGGGACCCGGGCACAGGCACGGCAACCGTCGCTTCGGCAGAGGCCGGAGTGTCCGATGTTATAAGCAAGCTCAGCAGCTCCGTCGTGGGCATCATCGGAAAGCTCAAGGAGAGCAGCGAGAACTACAGCAGCTATGGCGACAACCTCATCTTCGGCAGCGGGGTCATATACAGGTCCAACGGCTACATAGTCACGAACTGCCATGTGGTTTCGGACATGGAGAGCATAGTTGTGGTGCTCTCCGACGGCAAGTCATACAGCGCCAGGCTCAAAGCCCTTGACGAGCAGTCCGACCTTGCGCTGATAAAGATCGACAAGGGCATGCTGACCCCGGCGGTTTTTGGCGATGCAAACGATATCATCGTAGGCAGTCCGGTGGTTGCGATTGGGACGCCGCTGTCGTTTTCGCTGCGGAATTCGGCCTCCAAGGGGATAATCAGCGGCATTAACCGTTCCACCGACGGCGAATACAGGTATATACAGTCCGACGCGTCAATCAACGGAGGAAACAGCGGAGGCCCTCTGGTGAATTTGTCCGGGAAGGTCATTGGAATCAACACCATCAAATACGTAGGCTACGGCGTGGAAGGCCTGAGCTTCTCGATTCCCATAGATACCGTAAAATATGTGCTCGGCCAGCTTGAAAAGTACGGAAGGGTCAAAAGACCGTATCTGGGCGTCGTTTTCATGGAGGGCGTCGCCGCGAGGTACGGGCTTCCCTCTACCGAAGGCCTGACCATATCCGAGGTCAAAAAGGACAGCCCGGCGGAAAAGGCGGGCCTGAGGCAGGAAGACGTGCTGCGGTCCGTCGGCGGCACGGCCGTGACGACCAAGATCGATTACAATGAGGTAATAAAAAAATACCTGCCCGGGGATACGGCGGTACTCCAGCTGGACAGGGACGGGAAAAGGATAGAGATAAAGGTCGTCTTTGACGACAATAATTAAACCGATGAAAAACCGGGGAGGTTGGCATGGATAAGTCAAAATTCAGATACATTGCGCTTGCGGTAACGGTGATGCTGCTTTTATCGGCCGTTTTGCCGGGAAATGCACTGGGGGCTTCCGCAGGCGGGTCGTCCGAAACTATAGTGAAGGTGGCGCCGGGCATAGGAAAAATCGACGTAAACGGCGTTTCTCTGCCGTCGGAGAAGCCCTACCTTTCGGGAAAGACCCTGTACGTACCGCTCAGGACGGTTATGGAGGCCTTTGGCGCCGATGTCCTGTGGCTTGACGGCAGCAGCATGAACGTGCTCTTCAAAAACGTATCGGCAGAGCTGAAAATAGGCAGTACCGATTACCTCAAAAACCAGGCCGGAGAAAAGCTGACGGCCCCTCCGGTCATAAAAGATACGACCGTAATGGTGCCTTCGGATTTCATAACCGGCGCTTTCGACATTACGCAGGCGACGAAAGCGGCGACCGGTGAGACAAGCTTCACGCTGGAAAACGACGGGTCGCTCACCGACCTGTCCTTCCTGACGGGCGGCCTGAACAAGCCCGGGGCGGGCAACAGCTACTTCGGCTGGAGCCTCTCGCTGCCGAAGGGCTCCCGTATTGCGGCCCAGTCCTTCAATTCAAAAAGCGTACAATTTGAAAACGATTATCACCATGTAGCCATAGACGTCACCGTCGACCTTGACGAAGGCGAGACGCTTGAAGAGCATTACGGCAAGCTCAAGGAAGATCCCTACGAGGAGCTGAAGGCCGAGCTGATCGACTCAAGGCTTGAGAAGGGCCAGAAGCAGGCCTTTATAGAATTGCTTTATACGGATTCCTACGACGAAGCCGTATACCACAGGATTTACAGCAAGGATGGCTACTTTATAAATATAGTAATTACATCGGCGGACGAATCGGACCCCGATATCCTTAAAAAGGACAAAGCCGTGGCCGATATGCTTGCCTCCTTCCGTCTGGATTACAAAGGCGGCGTCCAGGATATTTCGGACCTCTCCAGGGTGAGCTACGGCCTTGCGGGATATTCAAACTATATTACCTCCGGAAATTCCGGAAAGAAGTATATGCCGTGGGAGATGTCCATACTGCCGGAGTGGGATCAGCTTCAGACCAACAGCGGGAGTCCGTACATAACGGAATTCGGAGCAAGCTCGAAGGAGTACGTCAGTATTGAGGTTTCCCCCGCCGGAGACGGGACTGCCGAGGAGGCGGGCAAAAAGCTTGAGAGCGACTATAATACCAATTTCAACCCGGCGCTGTTTTCCATAAAGAAATCCGTTTCCTCCGAGGTTGCGGGCATTTCCGCCTGGTCCATACTTTTTGATGTAAAAATAGGGAAGGCGCAGTATACGTATGACGAAAGGCTGCTTGTATCCGGCGGTCTGACCTATGACATAACCTTCAAGCTGCCTTCCGCAGAGTATGAAAAGAAGAAAGAAAGCCTCGGGAACATGCTGAACACCTTCAAGCCGTATGCCAAGGATACCGAAGAATTATGCGCCGAAATAGACAAATACAAGTTCAATAATGAAAAAAACCGGCTCGGCAAGGACGACAGGCCTGTTTTAAGCGAAAACAAGGCTTTCCTCTGGAGTGTCAGCGTGCCCGGACGCTGGCAGAAAAACAGCCTCCCCGGGCAGAGCATGGATACCTTTTACGACCAGGCATCGGGAGGCATAATCACCGTTGAGTCTGTTTCCAGGAAGGCTGCCTCTGCCGGCAAGCCGGATGTGGAAAAATTCCGCTCGATGTCGATGGTCTCCGATATGGATCTTGAGCCAGTCAGCGTCAACAGCATACAGGCCAAGGGCAGGACTGTAAAGGTGTACAAGTACAGGATCGAAGATGAGGATAACGATAATTACGCCGATGTATACTATTACATCCTCGAAGGCGCGGACTATTCATATTGTTATATGAGCAGCATTTCGGACCTCGCCTCGAGCAAAGCCAATCTGGATGCGCTGGCTGCCGCATGGGCTTCCTTTGCGATACTCGAAAAGGACGGAGAAAAATAAGCGTATGCTTGACAGGAAGGAACCTCTGGCATTCAGGATGAGCCCGAGGACGATCGAGGAGTTTGTGGGACAGGAGCATATCACCGGCAAGGGTAAAATGCTCTACAGGATGATCAAGGCCGACCGCATATCCTCAATAATATTATACGGACCGCCCGGCACCGGCAAGACCTCGCTTGCAAGGATTATTGCCGCTACGACGAAGTCCAGCTTTGAGAAGCTGAACGCGGTGACCTCTGGTGTGGCGGATATAAAGCGGGTTGCCTCGGATACGCTGAATCCCCTTATTAACCCGGGCGGCAGAACGGTGCTCTTCATAGACGAAATACACCGCTTCAACAAATCCCAGCAGGACGCCCTGCTGCCCTATGTTGAGAACGGCACCATCGTGCTAATCGGGGCCACGACGGAAAACCCGTTTTTCGAGGTGAACAAGGCCCTCATTTCCAGGTCGTCGGTCTTCATGCTCAAGCCGCTTACCGAAAAGCACATTGCTCAAATAGTAAGCTCCGCCCTCGTCGACAGCGAGAGGGGACTGGGCTCCTACAATCTGAAGGTGGACGAGGACGCTCTGGAATACCTTGCCGCCGTCTCCAACGGCGACGCCAGGGCGGCGCTCAACGCAATCGAGCTGGCGGCCGTCACCTCGGAAATCAAGGCTGACGGAAGCATTCATGTGAGCATGGAAACCATTGAGGAATGTGTCCAGAAGAAGGTCATCACCTTTGACAAATCCGGGGAGGCGCATTATGATAATATAAGCGCGTTTATAAAATCCATGCGCGGCAGCGCCCCGGACGCCGCCGTATTTTACCTGGCCCGCGCCCTCTATGCGGGAGAGGATCCCGAGTTTCTCGCCCGGAGAATAATGATATGCGCCTCGGAGGACGTAGGCATGGCCAATTCCAACGCGCTTCAGGTCGCGGTCGCCGCAGCCGAAGCCGTCAGGATGATCGGCATGCCCGAGGCTAAGCTGATACTGGCCCACGCCGCGGTAATGGTGGCTACGAGCCCGAAGTCCAACTCCTGCTATATGGCTCTTGAAAAAGCGATGCAGGATATTGAGACAAAAAGGACGGGAGAGGTGCCCATGCATCTGAGGAATGCGCCCGCGAAAGGTATGGAACGCCTGGGCTACGGCAAGGGCTACAAATATGCGCACGATTACCCCGGAAATATCGTGAGGCAGGAGTTTTTACCGGAGGAGGTCGCCGGTACGATATATTACGAACCCTCTTCAAACGGCTTCGAGGCCAGGATCAAGGAATGGCTCGACAGGTTCAGGAGCGGGGGACGGGAGGATTGACATGGTAAGAAGGATAACTGCCTGGGTGCTGCTGGCCGGGTTTCTGTTTCTGATATTGAACCTGATAGTTCTGAGATACTATTGGCAGCTCAGTATGGTAATATACCTCATCATCGTTTTCGTTTTCATCCTTACGAACAGACAGGGAGGAAAAACCGGCACAAGGCGCGCCGACGACGCACAGGAAAGCCGCGAGGACGGTGTAAACGATAACGAGGGCAAAGAGGGCGGGGAGTGAGCATAATGCATTTCAAATACGGCTTTGGCAAGACATATAAGGAATTTGACATAGATGATTCACGTATAATCGCTGAACTGCGGCAAAACGAGGTGGATGTCGGCCTGACAGGACAGGATGAGGTCAGACGCGCACTTACCGAGCCCATCGGCTCTCCAAGTCTTTCCCGGATCGTAAAGCCGGGCGAAAAAATAGCCGTTATCACCAGCGACATCACCAGGCCCATGCCCAGCAGGACAGTGCTTCCTCCGGTACTTGAGGACTTGCTGTCCGCAGGCGTTAGATATGAGGATATAACCATCGTGTTCGCTCTGGGAAACCACAGGAAGCAAACGCCCAAGGAAATGAAATACCTTGTCGGCGAGGACATCTACGAAAAGGTAAGATGCGTCGACAGCGACCCCTCGGACTGCACCATGCTGGGGACAACGAAACGCGGCACACCGGTTGAGATATTCAATGAGGTTGTAAATGCCGATAGGAGGATATGCCTCGGCAATATAGAATACCACTATTTTGCGGGCTACAGTGGAGGCGCCAAGGCCATTATGCCCGGCGTTTCGACCAGGGCCGCCATACAGGCCAACCACAGCGCAATGGTCATGGACGAGGCAAGAGCAGGCCATATGGACGGCAATCCCGTAAGGGAGGATATCGAAGAAGTCGTAAGCTTTGTACCCATAGATTTCATTGTGAATGTGGTGCTCGACGAAAAAAAGAACATTATAAAAACTGTAGCGGGACATCACATAGAAGCGCACAGGGAGGGCTGCAGGTTCCTGGACAGCCTGTACAAGGCAAGGATACCCTGCAAGGCCGACATCGTCGTAACGACGCCCGGAGGCTACCCCAAGGACATAAACCTCTACCAGGCCCAGAAGGCCCTGGATAACGCCAAGCATGCGATCAGGGACGGCGGTATAATCATCCTTCTCGCCGCGTGCCCCGAGCGCTACGGCGAAGAAGTCTTTGAAAGATGGATCATGGAGTCCGCATCCCCGGACGACCTTATCAACGGAATCAAAAGAAACTTCGAGCTCGGAGGCCACAAGGCCGCGGCGATTGCGCTTGTCGAAAAGAAGGCCGGCGTCTTTATGGTGTCCGAAATGGATGCGGGGCTTGTTGAAAAGCTGTATATGGAGCCTTTCACAGACGTGAATAACGCTCTGGAAGAGGCCTTTGAGAGGCTGGGCAGGGATTCGAACGTCCTGCTGATGCCCTTCGGAGGCTCAACCCTGCCGGTGCTCTGAAGCCTCACAATTTTATTCGTGAATAGTGTTGACATTTCACAATTTAAGTGCTAATCTATTTTATGAATTCCTAGTAATTCACTAAGTTATCAAAGCCGCGCGGCGCGATATACTTTTATCATTGAATTAGGAAGGCAGCCAAAAGTGCAAAAAGCAGGGACTCCATGTCCCTGAGATTTTTACGGTGCTATTGGACGGGAACGGAGGCGATGGAATGAAGCTGTCAACCAAGGGCAGATATGGCCTGAAAGCCATGCTCGACCTGGCGGTACACAATTCGGAGGGACAGGTCGTACTAAAGAGCATTGCCGAAAGGCAAGGTATCTCGGAGAATTATCTCGAACAGCTTTTTGCCGTACTTAAAAAGCAAAAGCTTGTAAAGAGCATACGCGGCTCCCAGGGCGGCTACACTCTGGCGGAAAGCCCGGAGAATATAAGCGTTGGCAGCATACTGCGGGCGATGGAGGGCTCGTTGGCCCCGGTAGACTGTGTAGCCGAGGACAACGCCGTGGAGTGCGACAGACTGGACTGCTGCGTTACAAGAGGGATATGGCTCAAGATACGCGACAGCATAAATGCAGTCATCGATTCGACGTCCCTGCAGGACCTTGTCGACGACTATAAGAAATCCGCCGGTAAGGACGATTCAATGTATTTCATTTAGCTGAAACCGGCCAATAACATGTTTAAAAACACCCTAAAAGGGAAAAGAATAGAAAAGCGCAAAAATATATAAATCCAGCTTTTACAGTTATAAAGGAGTACCGATATGACAGACAGAATGATCTATCTCGACCATGCCGCGACTACGCCGGTAAAGCCGGAGGTCCTTGAAGCAATGCTGCCGTATTTCACGGAAAGGTTCGGCAACGCTTCGTCCATATATACGATAGGCCGGGAAAGCAAGAAGGCTATAGAAGAAGCCAGGGATAAGGTTGCCGCCGCCCTGCATGCCCAGCCGAGGGAGATATTCTTTACAGGCTCCGGCACCGAGGCGGACAACTGGGCTATAAAAGGCGCGGCATATGCCAACAGGCAGAAGGGAAACCACATCATAACAACGGCGACCGAGCACCACGCCGTACTGCATACCTGCCAGTATCTTGAAAGCGACGGTTTTGAGGTTACATACCTCCCGGTCGATGAAAACGGGCTCGTGACGCCCGAACAGGTACAGGCCGCCGTCAAGCCGAATACCATTCTTATAACGGTGATGTTTGCAAACAACGAAATAGGGACGATACAGCCAATTGCGGAGATAGGCCGCATTGCGAGGGAAAAGGGCATATGTTTCCATACCGATGCCGTACAGGCCGTCGGGAACATACCGATAAATGTTGAAGATCTGAAAGTAGATATGCTTTCTCTTTCCTCGCACAAGTTTTACGGTCCAAAGGGTATAGGCGCCCTGTATGTGCGGAAGGGAATCAAGCTCACCTCCTTCATGCACGGAGGAGCTCAGGAGAGGGGAAGAAGGGCAAGCACGGAAAATGTCGCCGCCATCGTCGGTCTCGGCAAAGCCATTGAGCTTGCCACCCAAAATGTAGACGCTTACAACGCCAAGCTCCTGGCCCTGCGCGACAGGACGATTTCGGAGATACAGAAAAAAATCCCGTTTGTCAGGCTCAACGGCGACAGATATAAAAGGCTTCCCGGCAATGTAAACTTCTCCTTTGAATTCATCGAAGGTGAATCGCTGCTGCTGATGCTTGATATGAAGGGTATAGCGGGCTCAAGCGGCTCCGCCTGTACCTCGGGCTCGCTGGACCCCTCGCACGTGCTGCTGGCGATAGGCCTGCCGCATGAAATCGCCCACGGCTCACTCAGGCTGACCTTCGGCGAGGACAATTCCGACGCCGATATCGATTATCTGATGGAGGTCCTTCCGGAAATAGTACAGAGGCTGAGGGAAATGTCGCCGCTTTATGAAACGCACAGCAGAAGATAGTATATATAAATTCAACAAGCTGCAAAAAGATTTGGGATAAGCGCAAATGTTTTTGCAGCAGAACAGAAAGAAGGTATAGCAATGTATAGCGAAAAGGTACTCGACCATTTTACAAATCCGAGGAACGTAGGGGAAATCAACGACGCCGACGGCGTGGGGCAGGTCGGAAATCCGAAGTGCGGAGACATCATGAAGATGTATCTTAAGATAGAGGACAATATAATCGTCGATGCAAAATTTAAAACCTTTGGCTGCGGAGCAGCCGTGGCGACCAGCAGTATGGCTACGGAGCTCGTCAGGGGAAAGACGGTGGACGAAGCCCTTCAGATAACCAACAAGGCTGTCGCGGAGGCCCTAGACGGACTTCCTCCCGTCAAGATGCACTGTTCGAATCTCGCGGAAGAGGCGATCCGGGCGGCTATTGAGGACTACAAGCGCAAAAGCGGCCTGCTGGACGAAGATAACGACTGCACCGCCTGCAGCAGAAGATGCGACGACCTCCACCACGAAATCGAGGACGACGAGTAGACGATCAGCAATAAGAAAGAAAATTATCCTGGAGGCCGAATGTCAAAGGGCAGCGTAATGATAGGCATGAGCGGCGGCGTAGACAGTTCTGTAGCCGCCGCTATATTATTGGAAAAAGGGTATGACGCGGTAGGCGTGACCATGCAGATATGGCCCGACCTCCCCGGAGAAAGACAAAAAAACGAGGGCGGCTGCTGCTCGCTGTCAGCCGTCGACGACGCCCGCAGGGTCGCCGACAGGCTCGGCATACCTTATTATGTATTGAACTTCAAGGACGTCTTCCAGGAGAAGGTCATAGATTATTTCAAAGACGAATATATCGCCGGTAGGACGCCAAACCCCTGTATCGCCTGCAACAGGCACGTCAAATTTGAAGCTCTGCTGCAAAAGGCCGTTTCAATGGGAATGGACTATGTGGCTACCGGCCATTACGCAAGGGCCGAATACGACGATAGCAGCGGACGCCACCTTCTGAAGAAGTCAGCGACAGCTTCAAAGGACCAGACCTATGCCCTTTATACCCTTACGCAGGAACAGCTCTCGAGGACTTTGTTCCCGATCGGCGACTATACGAAGGACAGGGTAAGGGAGCTGGCGCGGGAAATCGGCTTGACGGTCGCCTCAAAGCCAGACAGCCAGGAGATCTGCTTCGTGGAGGACAATGACTACGGCCGGTTCATATGCGAAAACACAAGCTATGAAATAAAGCCGGGATACTTCCTCGATACCTCAGGCAACAGGCTGGGGAAGCACAAGGGTATTATCCATTACACCGTGGGGCAGAGAAAGGGCCTGGGAATTACCTTCGGCAAACCCATGTATGTAGTCTCCGTGAACCCCGAAAACAATACCGTGGTGCTCGGAGAGGAAAATGAGGTCTTTACCGGCGGTCTGACAGCCTCGGATCTGAACTTCATATCAATCAAAGGCCTCAGGGGCGAAATGAGAGTGACCGCAAAAATAAGGTATTCCGCGAAGGAAGCCTCTGCAGTGATCAAGCCCCTCGATGCGGAAAGGGTTTCGGTAGAATTTGAAACGCCGCAGAGAGCCGTCACGCCGGGACAGTCCGTCGTCTTCTACGACGGCGAAACGGTCGTCGGCGGCGGAGTGATAGACTGAGCATT
>JAEZJL010000344.1 GCA_023415815.1 Bacillota bacterium
GTTTTTTCTATACTGGATCAGCAAAAGGGATCATTATCGCTGTCCTTATTCCAGATGTATTCGATGCCTCTTGATATTTTCTCAGCGGCCTCCAGGCCCAGAGTGTCGCCGATAAACCCCAGGGTCATATCGATACCTGCGGATACGCCCGAAGACGTATAGTATTTTCCGTCGCTTACCCATCTGGCTTTTCTGATCCACTGAACTTCGGCATCCTGGCCGGCCACCCAGTCAAATGCCATTTTGTTTGTGGTGGCCTTAAGATTTTTCAGCAATCCCGTTTTAGCCAGCAGCGCCGAGCCGGTGCAGACCGTCAATACGAATATAGCGCCTTCGGAAAGCTTCTTCAGGGTCCGTATAAAATCCCTGTTATCCACCTCGCTTCTGGTTCCGATACCGCCGGGTATCAATAGGATACCCCCTTCTTCAATGTCCGGTATCGGAAGGGTTTCCACCCTGACGTTCTGGCTGCTTCTGACGATTCCCCCATTGAGGGAGTAAAATTCGACTTTATAATGCTTTTCCAGCTTGCCCATGACCTCCACAGGCCCGAAGACGTCCAGCGTCTCGAAATCGTTGAAAAGCACCACATTAAAATCCTTCATAGCCTCACTTTATCCTTTCCGCTTCCGCGAAATCCTTCAGGGAGGGCAGCCCGCCGCGTTCCGCCAGCCCGTGTATGAAGACGAGGAAACGCGGCGTCAGACCGTCTATATCTTCGCGCGTTATACCCAGAAAGTTATTGAGATCATGCATGAGAGCGGAGCAGCCCAGGCCGTTGCCGGTGACAGCATGGCTCGATTCTTCCCAGAATACGAAGCACTCGGGCTTTTCCGCACCGGGGCATTCCTTGCCCGTGGCTTTCTCCCATTTGCGCAGGTCGGCCTCTATCAGGGCTTCACTGCGTCCGGTCAATAGGATTTTATAGCCGTGCAGCTTCAGTCCGAACTGTTCCGGAGCAGCTGCGGAAGCTTCCTTCTGCCGCGCCATGCTTTCACGGTGCCAGTGCTCTATTTCTTCATCCGTCATATCGAACGAGAATTCGGGAGGCTTGTGCTCCAGGCGATCGTCAAAATAGGCTATCAATACATTCGACTTGAAATTCTGCATTTGCAAGTCCTCAGGAGCCAGCGGCCGCGCGTCGTAATGCGCCAACAGATACTCCTCCATTTCGGCAAAGGAGTGAGAGTACGGCTGAACAAGCTTTGCGCAATGCTTTATCCAGCTTTGAACGGTTTCGTCGTCAAAGGCTTTCTCCATCCGCATGGCGCAAATCACGCCGCTCCCGTTTTCATATGTAAAGGAAATCCTGTCCGCTTCGCGTTTTATTTCCATGGGCGCCTCGCTTTTCTTGCCGAAGGGCATTGAAAAATTGGTTTATATGATTATAGCATACCCGGAGGCGGAAAGCATCCTTTCAATATCCTGAAAGGGATTCGCACAGCAGGCGCGCAGCTGCGCAAGATTGCTTTATCGGCGCATTCGTGATAGTATTTAGTAAACCGCTTATATCCTGTACACTGGCAGGAGGGTAAACATGTTTTCCTTCAGAAAGCTCACGATAACCACCCAGATGGTAATAAACGCTTTTTTGGTCATTATTGTAGTAATAGCGGTTTTTACTTTTGCATATGCGAAAATATCTCAAATCATGATTGATAAGAACAAAAACTATTCGACGGAGATAACACTTAATATTCAGCGCAATACCGGACTATATTTCCAGGAAATCAGCAACATCCTGCACAATATCGGCTACGACCGCAACACCCAGAAATTCCTTGCTGAAAATGATGCTGTAAAATCCTATGACCTGAGCAAGGAGCTGATGTTTTTATCCATCAACATGATCAATATAAAGAAGGATATCCTCAACATTGTTATTATCGGCGAAAACGGCACCTATTTTGCCAAGAACGGCGAGTATGACATCGTAAGGAAGCTCATGGACCAGATACCGAAGGACGGGAAAATTTACAACACGGGCATCGAGAAGATCGACAGTATCGACAATAACGGCAGGATATCCATCATGTACGGCATGGAGATCAAATCCGCCTACGACGAGAGCATTATGGGCAGCAGAATCGGATTTGCCGCGGTGCTGGTCGACGTGGACCCGATTTTCGACGAAATAAGCTCCTTTTCGAACAATACGGGGATAAAATACTATATCATCGATAAGAACGGAAACGCCTACTCAAAAAATGACCCGCTGAACATAATCAATAATAAGGAACTGATAAGCAGCATCATAAAAAAGTCCGATGAAGGGCCTGTAAACCAGGAGACAATAAAAATCAACGGTCAGAACAACATCGTGCTGGTCAATGAGATCCCTGAGATCGAGGGCAGGATTGTGAGCTTTATGCCTGAAAAAGAGCTCTTTGCAGAAATAACACAGGTCAGGATAACCGTGCTCGCGGTTTTGTTTATTGCCGTAATGCTTTTATCCGTGCTGTTTTTTGTTATAATAAACAATATCACGCTTCCCGTCAAAAGCCTCATAAGCTTCATGAACAGCGTAAAATCAGGGAACATAAAGAATCTCAGAAAGCAGGTCGAGCTGGAGGGCTATTCGGAAATCAGGCTTTTATCCAGGGAATTCAACAGCATGCTCGACGAAATAAACAACCTGACGCACAGGCTGCTGGACACAAGCTCCAAGCTTTACGAGGCGGAGATCGAAAAGGAAAAATCGGAGCTGGCATTTCTCCGCAGCCAGATCAATCCGCATTTCCTGTATAACACGCTGGAGGTGATGAAGGGAATGGCGCTTGACGTCGAGCAGAGCAAGCTCTACGATATGGCAAATTCCCTGGCCATGGTTTTCCGCTACAGCGTCAAGGGGGAGAATATTGTGGATCTGAGCGAGGAGTTCAGGATAGTCAAGGCATATATCCAGATACACCTTTTGAGGTTCAATAAAAGGTTTGATGCGGTTTATGAAATTGACGAGAGCACTCTGGAACTGAAAATACCTAAAATGATTCTCCAGCCGGTAGTGGAAAACGCCATTTTCCACGGCCTTGAGTCAAAGAGGGGCAACGGCAGGCTGTTTATAGGCAGCAGCGTAACGGAGGGCAGGCTTACGATATGGGTTAAGGA
>JAEZJL010000321.1 GCA_023415815.1 Bacillota bacterium
GTCAAAGGCCGGGTACATCAGGAGAATGCCCAGCGGGATCTGGAAATAGATATACACCATCACAAGCCCCGTCGTCGAATAGAGGTTGAAATGCTGGGACAGATCCCAGCCCAGCTTTTCAAAGAGCAGCGTAAACAGGCCGTTGTTCCCCAGGATGATGATAAAAGCGAAAGCCAGGGGGACGCCTGCAAAATTCGAGGTCATGTTGGAGAGCATCAGAAGCCTGTCTCTGGCCCTTGGCGAAAGGCTGCGCAGAGAATATGCGCCAAGGACGGCCGTAAGGATTCCGGCAAGAGCGGACAGCACGGAAATATACAGGCTGTTCGTTATGGCCTGCAAATAATATGAGCTGCCGAACACCGCCCTGTACTGCTCAAGCGTAAATCCGGCCCCCTTGGTCTTTTTAAAGCTGTCTGCAATGACGGACAGCATCGGCAGGATTTCAAAGCCGACGACCAGAAGCAGAAATATGGCAAGTCCCGGCAGTAGGCCCGCCTTCGGTTTAAATCCTTTCATGGCCGCCCCCCTTATTGTTCTTCCGCGCGTGCCGCGGCTTTGATAAAACCGTGACGCAGCATGGCCGGCAATTTATACCTGACCTCGAGGAAAGCCGCCGCTTCCTTTTCAGGCAGGTGCAGCATGTACCCCATAAGAGTACATGCCGCACTATAATTCAAACCATCTGATAACACAGATAAGGGTCTGTTATTCATATTTTTATTTAACATTGATCATGACTTTTTCCTGCCAGACCTGGGGAAGCGTCCCGAGGGTCGCCTGCCATCCGGCGAAATCCGTTATGGGCTTTGCGTTTTTATACTGCTCTGCGGGAAGCATTTTGGCCTTAACGTCGTCGGGCAGCGCCACATTGCTCCTTATGGGCCTTGCATAGCCCTTTGCAAGGTTTATCTGGCCTGCGTCGCTCAGTATGTATTCCCTTGCAAGCTTGGCGGTGTTCGGATGAAGAGCGTATTTATTTATAATGGTGGAATATCCGCTTACTACGCTGCCGTCTCCGGGGATGAGGACGTCAAAGTTGTCCTTTCCGATCTTGTCCCTGTACGACAGTCCGTTGAAATCCCAGAGGATTCCGACTTCGACCTCTCCCTTTTCAAGATTCGCAACGCTGCAGTCGTTGAAGGACAGCCTTCCTTTTTTAGCCAGGTCCGCAAAGAAATCTATTGCGGGCTGGATATTTGTCTCGTTCCCGCCGAGAGCCATTGCAGCGGCCAGGACTACGTTCTGGGACTGGGCCGCCTTTGTCACGTCGCCTATGGAGACCTTGTAGTCGCCGTTTGTCAGGTCCTTCCAGCTTTTCGGAGGAGTCTTTACGATGTCCTTGTTGATTATGAAGGCTATTGTCCCCTGATATGCAACGATCCAGTTGCCGTCGGCGTCCTTCGCCCAATCGGGAATCTCCTCCCAGTAGGAGGTTTTATACGGCTGCACGACGCCCTTTTCCACCGCAACCGGCGCAAACATCATGCCTATATCGCCAATGTCGGCCGTGGGCTTGTCCTTTTCGGCTTCGAATTTCGCGATCTCTTCCGCGCTGGACATGTCCGTATCCGTGTGCTCTATGCCGTATTTCGTTTTGATATCGTTCCAGGTGTCCTTCCAGTCCGCCCAATCATCCGGCATTCCCACGCTTACGATCTTGGCTTCCTGCTTTGCGGCCGCTTCAATATCAGCCAGTGTCGGTTCCTGTGCCTGAGTCTGGGCGTCTGCGGAACCGGCAGCCGCAGGTGCTTCGCCTGAGCCGGCGCTATCGCCCGCCGCAACGGCCGTATCGGCCGAATCGCCTGCCGTAGGGCTGCCGCCGCACGCGGTCAGGGCCGAGGTAAGAAGAAATATCGAAAAGAATACTGCTGCAATCCTGATTAAAAGCTTATTTCCCATTTTTGCATCCTCCATCGTATATTTTTTATATTGCTATACTAAGGCAGCATTATTAGAGGCGTATTAATACGATGTTATTTTTATCAACGGTGCTTCGCGCTCAAAGGAGAACCGCAGATCCTGCCGGGCTTGCTGCCCTTCGCACGTCAAAAGCAGCCGCCCCGGCATTTATGCGGAACGGCTGCTTTTTTATCCGGAAAATCCGGCGTATGCTCCGGGTCCGTAAAAGTCCCGGGGACTTGATGCCCCCGGGCTTTTATCGGGAACCGAATATTTACTTATTGTAAATCTTGTAGAGCATTACTGCGGTTTCGGCCCTGGTAGCATTTCCGAGGGGATTGATGCGTCCTCCCTCGCCGGCGATTATACCGTTCTTTACAAGGGTCGAAACGCTCTGAGCCGCATAGGATGCTATGTCTGAATTGTCCGTATATCCGGCGAGCTCGGCGGCTGTTCCTTCCGCGAGGTCTTTTCCTGCCGCTTTCATAGCCCGGTCGACGAACGCCATCATTTCCTGTCTGGAAATAGGAGCTTCGGGATTGAATTTGTTATCGCCCGCCCCCGAAGCGATACCCAGCCTCCTGGCAACCGCCAGGGCATCGGCGTAATATGCGTCCGCGGCGACGTCCGCAAAATTGCCTTCGGTCTTTGCTGTCAAGCCGAGCGCCTTGACGAGCATCAGGATGAAGTCGCCTCTTTTAATCTGGGCATTCGGCGTGTAGCTGGCAGCGGTAGTGCCGCTTATAACTCCTTTGGAGGCGAGGACCTCGATCGATTTCTTTGCCCATTGATAATTTTCAATGTCGCCGAAGGTTTTCTTGACAAACGCTACGGCATACTTGCTCAGATGAACCGTCTCAAAGGTCACCGTTCCTGTTGCCGCGTCATATTTTCCGGTAGGCACGGGTACCGGGTTTCCTGAGCCGTCTATATAATAGACCGTTATGTGCTCGGGATCCTCAAGCTCCGATGCTGAGGGAGTATAGGGTATGGATACCGTAATGGGCGAATCGGGATTGTTCCAGGCTATGGTCTTACCGCTCGCGCTGATACTGATTTCCAGTACCGGCCTGTCGCCTATCTGCGCGAGAAGGTCGGGGTCTATGGCGCTCTTATCCGCCTTCGCGATAGACAGCGCTACTGTTCCGGCATTTGGAGCGTCAACTGACGTCAGCATATTTGAAGGAACCGTTACCGTGCCGAAATCAGTCGCTATCTGAAGCTTCAGGCTTGCAGAGGAGCCGTTAAGGACTGCTGCGGGTATTTCCTGCACATATTCCTTCGCCCCTTCGACCTTTTTGACGTTGACCGGTATGACCTTTGCGCCGTCGGCATCCGTCTTTGCTTTTCCGGCCGCTTTAGCTATGTCGTCCGCTTTGAGCGCCGTGACCGCACGGTTGTCGCTGTCGAGCTTCGGTGCGCTGCTGATGGCTCCGTCCTCCCCTACCTGGACGGACTTCGGGGCTTCCGAAGGCGCTGCGGGACTGCCGTTTCCGCTGCCTGTGTTCCCGGAGCCCGACAGGGTCGTCACAGATATGGCGGGTCCATCCGCAGTCCAGTTGCCTGCGCTGTCGCCTGCCTGAACCGTGAAGGTATACTGCGTGCCTGCCGACAGGCCGGTTACATCGAGGCTGAGTGCGCTACCTGTAACTGCATTTATCAGATTGGAGCCGTTGTATATCCTGTAGCCCGTGACCGCCGTATCGTCCTGGGCGGCCGTCCATGTCAGAGCAAGTCCCGTCTGCCTTACATTAGAAGCCGTAAGGGCGCTTCCCTCAGGCCATACCGGAGCCGTTACGTCTCCGGGCTGCGTATCGCCGGGCAAGGTAACAGCCGTCACTGCCGGGCCGTTTTCACTCCAGTTTCCGGCTTCGTCTCCGGCCTCAACGGAGAAGGTGTACTGAGTATCCGCCGTCAAGCCTGTCACCTCAAAGCTCAATGCGCTTCCGGTCACTGTGTCTATCAGGGCAGAGCCGCTGTAAATCCTGTAAGCCGTGACCGCAGTGTCGTCTTCTGCTGCGGTCCATGTCAATGTAAGTCCCGTCCGGCCTATGTCTATCGCCGTAAGGGCGCTTCCATTCGGCCATGTCGGAGCCGTTACGTCACCGGGCTCCGTATCGTCGGGAAGAGTGACTGCCGAGCAGGTCGGTCCGTTCTCGCTCCAGTTTCCGGCTTCGTCTCCGGCTTCAACGGAGAACGTATACTGCATGTCTGCCGTCAAGTCCGTTACTTCGAAGCTTAACGCGCTTCCGGTCACTGTTTCAATCAGTACTCCGTCATTGTAAATGCTGTAGTCCGTGACCGCCGTGTTGTCCCCGGCAGGCGTCCAGGTCAGCGTAAGTCCCGTCTTTCCTATATTTGTCGCCGTGAGGGCGCTTCCCTCCGGCCAGGTCGGGGCCTGGGAATCTACGGGAGCGGTTTTTGCATAGACCTCAAATTCCCATAGGGAGAAGCCGTAGGTGGTGGCTCTCTGCTGGCCCAGCATGCGTACATAC
>JAEZJL010000334.1 GCA_023415815.1 Bacillota bacterium
CCGGTATGAGCCTTTAAGAGGCGGCCCTGACCTCAAAGCGCCTGGATTTTTTATAAAATGCTACGTTTTTTATGGCAACTTCCCTGAAAAAGCCTGTGACGGCTTCGTCCGAACCGACCTCGGGAAATACGTCGACAAAGCCCCTGTCGAGTGCCGTATTCTGCATTTGTTCATACCCCGCTTAAATCATTTTTATAGTTTCTCTATCTCTTCCAGTAATTCCGCAACCAGCCTGTCCTGCGGTATCTTTCTGATTATTTCGCCCTTTCTGAAAAGCAGCGCCTCCCCGTCCCCGCCCGCAATTCCGATATCGGCTTCCCTCGCCTCTCCGGGTCCGTTTACCGCGCAGCCCATGATTGCTACTTTTATATTCTTTTTGCAGGCAGCGAGCCTTTCCTCTATTGTGTTGGCGGTAGTTATAAGGTCTATTTTGCAGCGTCCGCAGGTGGGGCATGAGATGAGTTCAACGCCGCCCTTGTCGATGCCGAGCGAGCGTAATATCTCCCTCCCGACCTTTACCTCTTCGACAGGATCGCCCGTAAGCGATACCCTGAGCGTATCGCCTATACCCTCTGCCAGAAGCGTCCCTATACCTACGGAGGATTTTACCGTGCCCCTGAATATTGTTCCCGCCTCTGTAACGCCGATATGGAGCGGATATGCGGATTTCTCCGACATCAGCCTGTATGCGGCCAGCGTCAGCGGAACATTTGAGGCTTTTATGGAAAACGCGATATCGAAAAAGTCCAGCTCCTCCAGTATGCGCGCATGGTTCAGCGCGCTTTCGACCATTCCTTCGGACGTGACGCCGCCGTGTTTTTCGAGGATGGCCTTTTCGACCGAACCGGAATTTACGCCTATCCTTATGGGAATTCCCCTTGGCCTGGCCGCCTCGACGACCTTGCGGACCCTGTCCGTCCCGCCGATGTTGCCGGGGTTCAGCCGGACCTTGTCAGCGCCGTTTTTAATGCATTCAAGCGCAAGCCTGTAATCGAAATGTATATCAACCACCAGCGGTATGCTTATAGCATTTTTAATTTCCTTTACGGCTTCAGCCGCCTCGGCGCCGGGGACCGCAACCCTGACAATGTCGCAGCCCGCTTCTTCCAGGCGTTTTATCTGCTCCACGGTTGCGCGGACATCCCTGGTATCGGTATTCGTCATCGACTGTACGGTGATCGGCGCATCTCCGCCTATGTACAGGCCGCCAACGCGTATCTTCTGCGTTTTCTTCCTTTGAATCGCTATATCCATCAGATACTTAACCCCTTATTATCCTCATAATATCATTGAACGCCGCATAAACGGCCAGCAGTATGATCAGCACAAAACCGACCATTGAAATGAAAGCCTCTCTCTCGGGCTTTAAGGGCTTTCTTCTAATGGCTTCCACTCCGATGAGAAGTATCCTGTTGCCGTCGAGCATCGGGAACGGAATAAGGTTCGTAGCGCCTATGGCTATGCTCATAAGAGCGGTCATCTGAAGAAGATATACCAGCTTTGCTATGAAGTTCGGACCCTGGCTCACCACTTCCCCGATCGTACTCACCATGCCTATGGGGCCCATCAGCTCGTTTGCCCCCACCTTTCCCGTGGCAAGCCATACGAGGCTGTAGCCCACGCTCCGCACGATTGAATAGGTGAAAACCGCAGACTGCTTCAAGTTTTCCAGCACGCCTCCGTTCTTTACCTCAAAGTCTATGCCAAGTATATAACGCTCAGGTATCTTCTGAACCCCTGGCACAACCGAGGTATGCACCTCGGCGCCTCCCCTGGAAATAGTGAGATTTACCGGCTGCTGTCCCTTCTCCTGTATACGCGCCTTAAAATCGTTCTGGCCGGATATGTCCGTACCGTCCAGACGGACTATCCTATCGTCCGGCCTTATGCCCGCCTTCTCGGCCGGAGAACCCGGTGTAACTGAAGAAATGGCGTTCGTGTCCGGTGATTTGAAGACCACTCCTATAAAGTAATTATCCGTCGCCGGGATTTTTACCGGATTAATTGTTTTTTTCACCTTTTTATCGCCGCTCAGGTATTCGACCTCAGCCGGAGCGCCTTTAGAGACATACAGAAACTGGCTTACGTCAATGGGCAGGTAAGTCCTGTTTCCATCGTAGCTGAGAATGGAATCCCCTACCTTGATCCCCGCCTTCTCGGCAGGCGAATCCGCTTCCACCAGATTGATATTTACCGTATCGTAGCCCTGGATGGAGAATACGACGGTAAGGAGGATGGCCGCAAGCAAAAGATTTGCGAAGGGTCCTCCGAATGCCGTGAGCGCCCTGGCGTACTTGGGCTTGTTATTGAAGGCCCTCTCGCTGGTCGAGGCCTCCTCCTCGCCCTCCATCTTCACAAATGCCATGATCGGAAACAATCTCAGGGTATACTGCGTTTCGCCCCGTGTTATGCTGAAAAGCTTGGGGCCTATGAAAAGAGAAAATTCCAGCACCTTGATGCCGAATTTTTTTGCCGCTATGAAATGTCCTAGCTCATGGACGATAACGATCACATTAAAAGCTAAAAATGCAAGTAAGAGATTCATTTTTCACCTCCGGCCGTGGTTCGAGCCCACCTGTCTACTTCTATTATATCATCGAGTCCCGGCTTTGTATTCACAATATGTTTACGCATGACGCTTTCAATGATCCTCGGAATATCCGCAAAGCCTGTCTTTCCTTCGATAAAAAGGCCGACCGCGGCTTCGTTGGCGGCATTCATGGCCGCGGGCATGGTGCCGCCGGCTTTGAGCGCTTCATACGCCAGTCCGAGGCATGGAAATGCGTTTATATCCGGCTCTTCGAACGTCAGGCTTCCGCACCTGAGCAGGTCCAGGGCCGCGAAGCCGTTTCCGGCCCTTTCCGGCCAGGTGAGCGCAAGCTGGATGGGTATCCTCATGTCCGGAGACCCCAGCTGGGCCATGACGGACCCGTCGATATACTCCACCATGGAATGTATGATGCTCTGCGGATGCACCACAACCCTGATTCTTTCGGCTTCCATATTGAAGAGCCACCTTGCCTCGATGACCTCCAGGCCCTTGTTCATAAGCGTGGCGGAGTCAATGGTTATCTTTTTGCCCATCTTCCAGTTGGGATGCTTCAGCGCCTGCTCCAATGTGACAGACTCAAGCTCCCCGGGCTTTCTTCCCCTGAAGGGGCCACCGGAAGCGGTGAGTATTATGGACGCCACATCGCTGCGCCGGTTGCCCGCAAGGCACTGGAATACGGCGGCATGCTCGCTGTCCACCGGCAATATCCGCACGCCACGCCTTCCGGCTTCAGCCATGACAAATTCGCCTGCCGTGACCAAGGTTTCCTTGTTTGCAAGCGCAATGTCCTTTCCGTTTTTTATTGCCTCAAGTGTGGGTAAAAGGCCCGCTGTGCCGACTATAGAGGTAACTACGGTATCGGCTTCGCCAAGCGAGGCAATGGCCTTCAAGCCTTCGACGCCGTGCATGACCTCTATGCCAAGCCCCTCAAGCCGTCTGTCCAGCTCGGAAGCCAATGCCGCGTTTCCTGCGGAAACCGCAAGAGGCTTGAAATCTCTTGCCTGCTTTTCGAGAAGGTCTATATTTGAATTTGCGGAAAGGCCGCTGACCCGTATGCCCAGATTTCGTGCCACATCAAGCGTCTGTACGCCTATAGAGCCCGTAGAGCCCAGAATTGCAATGTTTTTTGCCATACTTTCTCCCTGTAGATGCCGTTTTATGCCTGCCCTATGAAAAGGCATATGTAGAAATAAACTGCCGGAGCCACAAACAGGATGCTGTCGATTCTATCAAGCACTCCGCCGTGCCCGGGCATAATCTTTCCATAATCCTTTATATTTACAAATCTTTTTATAGCCGAGGCCGCCCAGTCTCCCACCTGCGATATGATACCGCAGAGCACGCCCAGAATGATGAAATGGTACAGCGGCACACCGCCGAGAAGGTCTCCCAGCAGCGCCCCGAAGACTGTCATTGCCGCCGAGCAGCCTATCACGCCTCCGATACTGCCCTCCAGCGACTTTTTGGGGCTTACCTTCGGCAATATCTTCGTCCTTCCCAGCGTCACACCGCTAAAATACGCAAAGGTGTCGGTGACCCAGCCTCCCATGAAGATAAGCCAGATATAAAGGTACCCGTTTTCCAGGTTTCTTGTCAGGGTGACAAAGGAAATAAGAAAAGGCACATACAATATCCCGAACAACGTAACCGAAAGGTCGGCCAGATTGTATTTCCCGTCAGAAAAAATCATGAGGCAGAATACAATGACTACGAGTATGAACAGAGACAGAGAAATATATCCGGTAAGGCTCAGCGGGCCGCCCGCAAGCAAATCGGACAGGCTTTTTCCCGTCAGAGCCGGATAGAGCAGGGGCAGGCATGAAATATACCCCAGCGCGCGGACCGGCTTGTACCCTCCGCTTTTTACGGCGTTGTTGTATTCATATACTCCCACCAGCGCCAGTGCAAATACCGCCAGGCCTATAGCCCTGGCGCCCAGAAGCATAACCGCCGCCAGCAGAGCCAGCGCCGCGGCGCCGCTGATGATTCTCGTCTTCATCCGTCATATTCCTCCAAAGCGCCTGTTTCTCTTATTATAATCGGAAATAGCCTGCAGCAGGTGATCCTTTGTGAATTCCGGCCACAGTATGTCCGAGTACCAGAACTCTGCATAGGAAGCCTGCCAGAGCAGGAAATTGCTCAGCCTGCTCTCCCCGCTGGGCCGTATTATCAGGTCCGGATCGGGTATTCCAGAGGTGTAGAGATAGCTTGACACAAGCTTTTCGTTAATTTCCTCGGGCCTCAGACTGCCTTTTTTGACCTCCCGCGATATACGCTTCACAGCATTCGTTATTTCACCCCTGCTGCCGTAGTTCAGCGCTATCACAAGCGTAAGGCCGGTATTGCCGGCGGTGTTGACCGTCAGATTGCTTATTTCATTTTTTATCTCCGCCGACAGGCCTTCACTGCTGCCTATGACAAGTATGCGTATATTCCTTCCGGCTATTTCCTTATCCGCGTTCTTTAAAAATTCCAGGAGCAGGGACATCAGAGTATCGACCTCGTCTTTTGGCCTTGCCCAGTTTTCCGTTGAAAAAGCATATACGGTAAGGTATTTGATGCCTATGTCATTGCCTGCTATGACAATTCTTTTAAGAGTATTTGCTCCCTCTCTGTGGCCTGCGCTTCTTGGAAGTCCTCTTTTGGCAGCCCAACGCCCATTGCCGTCCATTATGATGGCTATGTGCTCCGGGACCTGTCCGTGCTGCGCCGGGATCGCGCCGCCGGTTTTCTTATTTTTTTTGCCGAAAAACAGCATTATTTCCTCCGTAAATCATACCTAATTTCTTTACAAATATTATATAGAATTTGAACAACAAAAACAATTTCAATCCGTTGTTTCATGAAAAAAGGGCTGCGCTTGCAGCCCCCTTCCGGCCAACTTTTATGTAT
>JAEZJL010000073.1 GCA_023415815.1 Bacillota bacterium
GAAGGGGATCGGCTTCGGGGCGGTAAACCATCCCGTGGACAGGGACTCCGTATGCGGGTATACGGGAATCATCGGAAACGAATGCCCGAAATGCGGGAGGAGAGAGGACGACATAAAATTCGAAAGGATCAGGCGCATCACGGGTTATCTCGTGGGTACGCTTGAACGCTTCAACGACGCCAAAAAGGCCGAGGAAAAGGACCGGATCAAGCACTTCTCCTGCGAGCTGTGAGAGGTGGTGTGCTTTTGGCTTCCGAGCTTAAAATAGCCGGGGTTGCCAGGGAGTCTATTGTCGACGGGCCGGGAATCAGGCTCGTGGTATTCGCCCAGGGCTGCAGGCACAACTGTCCCGGCTGCCACAATCCATCCACCCACCCCTTCGAAGGGGGTACGGTGATGAGCATAGAGTCCATATTGGAGGCTCTGCGCGCAAATCCGCTGCTGGACGGGATAACCTTGAGCGGAGGCGAGCCCTTCGAGCAGGCGGAGGGCTTTGCCGAGCTTGCATATCAATCGGGATTGCTGGGACTTCATGTCATGACCTATACGGGCTACACCTATGAGGAAATCCTTGCGGGCTGCGGGGCCAGGCCTGCATGGGGCAGGCTGCTCGGCCATACCGATATCCTTGTGGACGGGCCTTTCGAACTGGACAAGCGCAATCTGCTTCTGAAGTTCAGAGGGTCCGAAAACCAGAGGCTGATCGACGTCAAAAAAACCCGGGCCTGCGGTAAAATTGTTATAACCGGCGATATATAATTAAAAAAAGATTTGGGATTATATGTTATTCATTGTCCCAAATCTTTTTTCTTTTTTTGCTTTTTCTTGTAAATACAGATAGCCCAACTCAGATGGCACGATGCATCTATATTCAATCAAATACTCTTATGATATATTTAAATTCACTCATTTCTATTGACACACTAAACAATTGCTACTACAATATTAATAAGCTGTAAGGTGCCCCTTCCTGAGGGGATAATAGGGAACCGGGTTAAAATCCCGGGCAGCTCCCACTACTGTAAGCTTGACGAAATTCCGTCACACCACTGCCGTAAGGCGGGAAGGCCGGAAAAGTAGGATGAGGGCAAGCCAGGAGACCTGCCTTATATGCCAGGCTCGATCTTTGGGTATGGAGATAGAGGCGATTTGAATTTATCGGCAAATTGTATCTATTTCCTCCAAAATACCAAATTGAGGAGGAAGAAGAGCATGCAAAGGATTTCTGTTGTCGGTTTTCCGAGATTGGGCGCCCGGAGGGAACTGAAAAAATGGGTGGAAGGGTACTTAAACGGAAAAATCTCAAAGCAGGAGCTGCTTGCAAATTCGGCGGATTTGCGCAGGCGGCAGTGGCTGCTTCAAAAGGAAAAGGGGATTGACTACATCCCTTCAAATGATTTTTCATTCTACGACACAATTCTGGACACGGCCTGCCTGTTGGGCATTGTGCCCGAAAAGTACGGAGAACTGGGCCTGGACGGGCTGGATACCTATTTCGCCATGGCGAAGGGTTTTCAGGACGAAAGCCGCGACGTAAAAGCGCTTCCCATGAAAAAATGGTTCAACACCAACTATCATTATCTGGTCCCATCCATCGGGAGCGGAAGCGAAATCCGCCTGAGCGGCGGCAAGCCGCTGGACGAATACGCCGAGGCGCTGGGCGCGGGTGTGAAAACCAAGCCCGTGATTGTCGGCCCCCTGACCTTTCTGAAGCTATCCAATATTCTTGATAAGGGAAAGAGCTATACCGACTATGCGGATTCGATACTGAATGCCTATAAGCAGCAGCTGCTGAAATTCAATGAGCTCGGCGCCCAGCTTGTGCAGATCGACGAGCCCATCCTGGCAACCGACCTTTCATGTGAAGACGCAGGCTGCTTCACAGCCATGTATAAATCGCTGCTGAAGGAAAAGGGCAGCGTGAAGGTATTGCTGCAAACGTACTTCGGGGATATCAGGGACGTATACAAAGAGGTCATGCTCCTGGATTTCGACGCCGTCGGGCTGGATTTCTCCGAAGGGGAAAGGAATGCCGAGCTGATTGAAAAATACGGATTTCCGGAAAACAGGCTTTTATTTGCAGGCATAGTGAACGGGAAAAATATCTGGATCAATGATTATAAGAAAACGATGGAGAAGCTGGAGCTGCTGGAAAGGCGGGTCAACAGGAAAAATATCGTGTTAAGCACGTCCTGCTCCCTGCTGCATGTGCCTTATACGGTAAAAAACGAGACCGGGATGGACGAGAAGTACATAAAGCAGCTGGCCTTTGCTGAGGAAAAGCTGGAGGAATTAAAGGAGCTTGCGGAGCTGCGGGCTTCGGACGCTTATGCCTCGGACGTAAAATATGCGGCCAATGCCGCTAAAATATCGGAAAAGCAGGAGCGGAGGGAGCTTATAGACGAAGCTGTCAGGGAGGATGTGGACAGCCTGATCGAGGACGATTTCGTCAGGCAACCGGCATTTGAAGAGCGTATAAAAATCCAGAGGGAAAGGCTCAAGCTGCCCATGCTTCCCACGACGACGATCGGCTCCTTTCCGCAGACGGCCGAGGTTCGCGAGCTGAGGAGGGCTTATAAAAAAGGCGAGATCAACCGGGAGCAATACGACAGCCAAATCAAGGACAGGATCGCCGGGATCGTCCGGTTCCAGGAGGAAGCGGGCCTGGATGTGCTAGTTCACGGCGAATATGAGCGCAACGACATGGTCGAGTACTTCGGAGAGAACCTGTCCGGCTTTTTATTCACACAAAACGGCTGGGTTCAGTCCTACGGCACGAGGGGAGTAAAGCCGCCCATTATTTTCGGGGATGTGAAGAGGATAAGGCCCATCACCGTGGAGTATATAACTCATGCGCAGGGACTGACGGACAAACCTGTAAAAGGAATGCTGACGGGACCGGTCACTATTTTGAACTGGTCGTTCCCACGGGAGGACCTTTCCCTGAGAGAAATCGCATACCAGATCGCCCTGGCGATAAGGCAGGAGGTAAAAGACCTGGAGGCGCGCGGCATCAGAATCATACAGATCGACGAAGCCGCCCTGCGTGAAAAGCTGCCCCTGCGCAGGGAGGACTGGCACAGGGAGTACCTGAGCTGGGCGATCAGGGCATTCAGGCTCGTACACGCGTATGTCAGGCCGCAGACGCAAATCCACACGCATATGTGCTACAGCGAATTCAAGGATATCATAAAGGAAATAGAGGAGCTGGATCCCGACGTCATCACCTTTGAGGCGGCCAGATCCGACCTGTCGCTGCTGGATGTCCTGAAGGAGAGCGATTTCAGACCGGAGGCGGGGCCTGGCGTTTACGACATCCATTCCCCAAGAGTACCCGGCGCAGAGGAAATCAAAGAAATACTGCTCAGGATGATCGGCAGGCTGGATATAAAAAAGCTGTGGATCAACCCTGACTGCGGCCTGAAGACAAGGGGCATGGCGGAAACCGAAGCAAGCCTGAAGAATATGGTGACCGCCGTGAGGGAGCTCAGGCGGGAAATGCTTTTATAGGGCTTGGTTTTCAGAATTTATCCAGCGGACGCTATAGAAATCGATATGAAAGGGACATACCACGGACAAAATGGGCTGCATTTTGCATGGGTGTGTCCCTTAAGCTGTTTCAGGGGCGGTTGAGGCGATGGGGCTATGTAATGTGAGAGCTATTCCACGTTCCTGTGCCTGGCGACCATTTCCTCCCTGCTGACGGACATTTCTTCCCTGAGCATCATTACGATTATGTCGAAGAGAATAAAAAGGCACTGCTCAAAAAGGTTCCCCATGAGCTGCCCGGACTTTACAAAGTCCCCCTTGGCATTGTAAGCCTCGGCCGGCAGGTAGGCGGTCACGTCGGACAGCCCGGTGAGAAAGCCGCTCCGGGAGGCTGTTACAAGCGCTATGGCAGCGCCCGCCTGCTTCGCCTTTTCTGCGACATGATTTATGTGGCCGATATCCGCCGAGCCGCTGGTACAGATAAGCACATCGCCCTTGCCGATGGCGGGGGTGGTGTCGTCCCATATCCAGTAGGCGGTTTTTCCCAGATGGGTCAGTCTCATTGCAAATGTCTTTGTCGAGAGGCCTTCCCGGCCGGCTCCCAGCAGAAAAATCCGCGGAGCGGTCTTTATCAGCTCCATAAGCGGACGTATGGCGGAGTCGTCCATTCTTTCAAACACCTGTGAAATTTCTCCAATGACGTTTTGTGATAATTGCTTAAACATGGCTGCCTCCTTTTTTTCATCTCACATAATTATATAGCCGATGGAGGACGGGCGTCAAATGAGAAGAGGGGATAATCCTGACTGCCATAATCAGAGAATAATGCAAAATATTATAATTTTACGGGTATAAATATTATTTATGTTGACAATGCTATAATTTAGATGTATTATATAAAACATATAGGATTAGTTGGTAATGAAAAGAGGGTAGTATATGAAGCTTTCCACAAAAGGAAGATACGGCTTGAGAGCTATGGTGGATCTTGCGGCCAGTTCATCTGGAGATCACGTATCGCTGTACAGCATTGCCGAAAGGCAGAACATCTCCGAAAATTATCTGGAACAGGTTTTTTCGATTCTGAGGAAATCCGGCCTGGTAAAAAGCGTAAAGGGAGCCCAGGGGGGATATGTTCTGGCAGACGCCCCGTCAAAAACGAAGGTGGGCAAAATTTTAAGAGCCCTTGAGGGAGAGCTGTCGGTCGTCGACGAGGATTCCGAGGGAGATGCTTCGCCGGGCAGCATCCAGAAGTGCATCAAGGTGAACGTATGGGATAAAATGAACAAATGCCTGAATACCGTTGCGGATTCGCTGACACTGGAGGATCTGGTAAACGAATATAAAAAAATGAACAATAAGGATTCGGTAATGTATTATATATAATTTTCCCCGAATGCCGGGTAAAAGTATAGGAAAAATAAAGTAAAGGAGAGGTTAAAAAATGAGTGAGAGAGCATTGAAATTTGACACGCTGCAGGTGCATGCAGGACAAAAGGCGGATCCTACGACAGGATCCAGGGCGGTCCCCATATATCAGACGACCTCCTACGTATTCAACAATTCCGAGCATGCGGCAAACCTTTTTGCATTAAAGGAACCAGGCAACATTTACACAAGGATAATGAATCCTACAAATGATGTTTTTGAGAAGAGGATTGCAGCTTTAGAAGGGGGGACAGCGGCATTGGCCGTTGCTTCAGGCTCGGCAGCTATAACCTACTCTATATTAAAC
>JAEZJL010000446.1 GCA_023415815.1 Bacillota bacterium
TGCATCCAGGAATACGTCAACGAGATCGCCGAGGGAGAGATCAACTATGACGACCTCCTGGTCAGCTCCCTTATCACCTTTGCCCCAAGAAGGGTGATCATCCACTGCAAGGGGCAGTTCCGGAACAAGGAGCTGCTGGAAACCATAAAAAACGTCTTTTTGGGCAGGGTTCTCATCTGCCAGGGCTGCGACATCTGCGTGGTAAATGCGGTTAAAAGCGAAAATAAGAAGTAGGCGGCACAGCCTGCTTCTTATTTTACATATATTACCTTTTTCCACACGAACATACTTATACTGCTAATATCCAACAAAAATTTTTCCATACATATTGACAAGAGAATAAGAGATGATACAATATATCGTGTAATACAATATGATGTATATATTTTACCAGAATAGCACATAATATTGATGTAATTGTATCGGTATATAAAATTTTACATATTTTTACAAAAGATAAAAACTCTAAGATGCCGAAGACAAAGTTTCAAGTTTACAAATGAAGAAAGTCCGGGGAAAGAAAAGAGAGTCGATTGACTCTCTTTTTCTCTTTGCTTTATGCTATAATGGATATACTTAAATCGGGGAATTCATTTTTGGAGGTAGCGCATTGAAGGTGGTTGGGTTCGTGGGGCCGAGCGGTACGGGTAAGAGTCACAGGGCTTCATGGGTGGCGAGGGAAAGAGGTATTGAATTTATTATAGACGACGGGCTGCTCATCAAGGTTAACCAGGTAGTGGCCGGGATATCTGCGAAAAGGGAAAAGACAAAGGTCGGCTCCATAAAGACGGCTTTATTCAGCGATGAGGAGCATACCCGGGACGTAAAATACGCATTGAATTTATATAAGCCGGAAGCCATACTCATCCTCGGGACCTCCGACGGAATGGTTGAAAGGATAGCAAAACGCCTTGACCTGCCGGAGATCAGCCAGAAGATATACATCACGGATGTCTCGGACGAATTTGAGATAAAGCAGGCTATTGCTACAAGAAGGGAACAGGGCAAGCATGTCATACCGGTGCCTACCTTTGAGATAAAAAAGGATTTTTCGGGCTATTTCCTCGACCCGCTTCAGATTTTCAGGAGAAAGGGAAAGGGCAATTTCCAGCTGGTTGGCGAAAAGTCTGTTGTAAGGCCGACCTTCAGCTATCTTGGAAATTATACCATATCGGATTATACCGTATACCAGATCGTTGAATACGTGGTCACAAACATAAAGGGCGTCGGCAAAATATCGAGATTCAGGGCGGATAACCGGCCGGACGGCACCTATATGGAGATGGACCTGATATTGATATACGGCTATGCCTTGCGGCCGCTTATCCAGGAAATCCAGGCAAAGGTCAGGGATGAGGTCGAAAAGCTGACGGCGCTGAATATAAGGCTTATAAATGTCACTGTCAAAAGCCTTGTGGTGGAGAGCAAGGTCTAGCGGGCATCACAGCCGTCAGCTCATAATATCCGACTTGATTTTTTTATATTCCTCTTCGGTTATTCCGCCCTTTGCATACCTTGAAAAAATCGTTATAATCGACTTTTACCTTGTGCAGCTGATGTACAGGATATACTATGGGATTGAAGGGCTGCTGACGAACACAGTATTCGCAGCGGCTTTTTTCTTTTATGCGCGCAATATGAACCGGAGGGTGGAACTATGGACAAATATGCGCTGACCGTATTGGAATACGACAAAATAAAGGAACAGCTGAAGCAGTATGCCGTTTCTGAGGAAGCAAAGGCCGTTATTGACAGGCTTGAGCCCTCGACCGACAGCAACGCCGCGGAGGGCTGGCTCAGGGAGACCGGCGAGGCGAGGCGGATCATTGATGTAAGGTCAGGAGTTCCGCTTTCGGCGCTTTCCGGCATAGGCAGGCTTTTTGATAAAAGCGGCAAGGGCATGGTGCTGCTGCCTGAGGAGCTTACGGTACTGATGGACCTGCTTGAATGCGTACGGAGGATGAAGCATTTCATGCTTGGTATGCGGCTGCATGCCCCATCGATATCGGCTTACGCCGATTCCATGTATGAGCTTGAAGACCTTTATGCTGAAATTGCCCGGTGCATCATCGACGGCAGAGTTGACGACAGGGCGTCGCCAGAGCTGCACAGGATAAGGAAAAAGCTGTGGATCACGGAGGACAGGATCAAGCAGAAGCTGAGCAGCATTCTGAATGCGGCTTCTGCCTCGGGATACCTGCAGGAGGCTGTTGTCAGCACAAGGAACGGCAGGTATGCGATACCTGTAAAGCGGGAACACAGGAGGAGCCTGGACGGGGCGGTGCTGGACATTTCCTCAAGCGGCTCCACAGTTTTCATAGAGCCCTCGGGTATAGCAAGGCTGCAGGAGGAATTGAACATACTCAGGTTTGACGAGGAAAACGAGGTCTACAGGATACTGGCCCGGCTGACCGCTCTGGCGGACGGCTGTGCCAGGGAGCTTTCGATCAATGTGGAAGCGATGGTGCACTATGACTTCCTGTTTGCAAAGGCAAAGTACGCAAGAGCCTTTGACGCACGCAGCGCCGGCCTGAACAACTCCGGCAATATCCTTATAAAGAGGGGCAGGCATCCGCTCATCGGTATGTCCGCCGTGCCTCTGGACTTCCATATAGGGGGCGATTACAGGGCGCTTGTCATCACCGGACCAAATACCGGGGGCAAGACCGTGGCGCTCAAAACGGTTGGTCTGCTCACTCTCATGGTACAGTCTGGACTCCATGTGCCCGTGAGCGAGGGCAGTGAGTTTGCCGTATTTGCAGATATACTCGCAGATATAGGCGACGGCCAGAGCATCGAGCAGTCGCTGAGCACCTTCTCGTCACATGTTATGAACATCTCCGCCATATTGAAGCGCGCCGGGCAGGATACGCTGGTAATCATGGATGAGGTCGGAGCTGGCACCGACCCCTCGGAGGGGATGGGCTTTGCCGCCGCAGTTCTTGAGGAGGCGTACGCAAAGGGCGCTACTCTGGTTGCGACCACCCATTACAGCGAGCTCAAGAAGTTCGCAGCCGATACGCCGGGCTTCAAAAACGGCTGCATGGGCTTTGACATAAATACGCTTAAGCCGCTGTACAGCCTGAAGATAGGGCAGCCGGGAGAGAGCAACGCATTTCTCATCGCGCTGAGGCTTGGTATGGAAGGCAGGATCATTGAAAGGGCGCACGAGATAACCTACCGTGAGAAAAAGAGATACGACAGGTCTCTGCTCAAACCGGAGACGGGACAGGAGACAGGAACGGCGGCGGACGGTATCCCCGTCTGTGAACCGGCCGCGGAGGAGGTAAAAAAGGTCAAAAAGCTGCAAAAGCAGGCCGAAGAACAGCCAAAGCCGTCACAGAAGGGCTTTTCAGTGGGAGACTGCGTATATATAGGCTCCATGGGCAGGACCGGAATCGTATGCGAAGCCGAAAACAGCAAGGGCGAGGTAACGGTCATGGTCATGAAGAAGAAGCTGCGGGTAAACAAAAAGAGGTTATCCGTTTTTATAGACGGCAAGGAGCTTTATCCGGACAACTATGATTTCGACATAGTTCTGGAGAGCAAGGAAAACAGGAAAAAGAAAAAGCTGATGGGCAAAGGACACGCCGAAGGGGTTGTCATAGAACGCGGGGCGGATGAATAAATCGGGGCTTATGTGGATTCCTGTGGGTGCAAATTTATTTGTTGTAACCATTTCAGGGCTTATAAATATAATGATATTAAAGGTTGCACTTTATGAAGAAATAATTGAGGATCCACAAAAGTACAATTTTATTCATTAAAGAATTATGTAACAAGGAGGTATTCCAATGGCTAAGATTGAAGCTGGCCAAATTTTAAACCCCGATTGCTTCCCGCCGCCAAACGAATTGGTTTGCGTTCAGGTCCCGAAGGTTTTTGACCAGGTTGCGGTGAGGGATTGTTCATCCAGACACATTACATTAATACCGGGCTCCGGAGTGTGCAACCCAATATTTGCATTCGAAGGTGCAGACGATTTCGACATTGTCGAGGTAAAGGTCATTTCCAAGACAGATTCACTAACGAAACCGGGATTCAAAAAACTGAAGCTGTTTGTCAAAATCAGGTATACCATTAATTATACCGATGGAGTAAACCAGCTTTCACAGACGGACGACGCCGCTTTCAACATTACCGTCAATGAGATATACTGCCCGAACTGCATCGCGCAGATAGGCGTCATACACTATCCCTCTAACGGTGTTCCGGGGACGATCGATTCCGACGGGCTTTTTATAAAGGTCGAGGCGCTGACCGAGGCGTTCAATGATTCCATCAACTGCTCGTCGGGAGTACTTACGCTGGATATAGGCGTGTTCTTCATAGTGAAATGCGAATGTATCGTACAGCTGCTGATGCCGGCATACGGATACTGCCCGGTACCGCCGGAGCAGACAAATCCGTCGGTCATCACTTGCAATACGTTCCTTGACAAGACGAAGACCACCTTCCCGATTCAGTTCTTCCCGGATCAGAAGCCGAATCCGCTGGACGGAGGGAAATTAAGAGAATAAACCTGTTTGAGCACTCATAAAATGATGCTGCGAAAATCAGACATATTCAATGCGTGTCTGATTTTTGATTTATAATATCTACTTAATTATTCGGGGTGACGCCGATGACTTATTACTATGTCATACTGCAGTCCAAATCACATGCATTTATTCTCGAAAGAAGGATGAAACAGCAAGGTATGGACTGTGACCTGGTTTTTATACCGAGACCCATTATGAAGGAGCTGTGCAATATGGGAGTAAGGTTCGACGAGTACAATTTCTACAGGGCTGTCGACTCCATAAGAAGCTGCGGATTGCCCGGCTTCAGGGTGTACGCGGAGACCCTCCACCCGGATTCCGCCGAGTATGTGGAATTGAATTTGTAGGCAGATTGCAGACCCCCGTTTCCGGGGGTTTTTTTTGTATTTATTCCTTGTTAAAACTTTACCTGAAAGCAGTATCACATTATGTTAACCATACATAGTATATATAAGCTAAACTGCGTTTTAATCAGGGGGGTCATATATGGCTGATATCTCACCTCAACAATCCGGATTAGAAAGAGTATTTTCAGATATCGTGCTGTTTCTTGCGGTGCCAGGAACAACTCAAGCAAATAGGATAGATTTTCAGGATAAGCTTATCGGACGGATAAATTCCTTCGGGCGCAGGAGCTGCGGATATGCATCCGCGGGCAGTACGGCCGGCATGTCTCCGGGGATGGCGTCGGGCTTGAAATGCCGCTGTAAAGCATACCGTCGGGGGTATTCGGCAGGCCCTGATATCCGGAAGACAATGAAGAAGCTTGAGAGGTGAAACCTGTGATAGGTATATTGTGTAATCAAAAGGACGAAGACGTTCTTGCCATGCAGATACACTCGCTGCTAAAATCCGAAATACTTGCAAACCACAGCTCCGTTGTCGTATTTTCATTACAGAACCTGGACCTGAATGCGGGAATAGTATTCGGAAACACGGTTTCCGGGCAAAGGATAAGGCAAATTGAAACGGCGCTGCCCGACGTTATTTTTAATCTATCGGTCCAATATAAAAGCAGGCATATCAAAAAATTGAGGGAACTCATCGGCTTACAGTCAATAGCAATAATCAACGCTTCCAATAAATTAAACCAAGGCATGATCATGGATATGCTCTCGTCCGACGCCGCAGCGCGCAGGTTTGTCCTCCCGTATTTCAGATATTCCGTTTACGACCCGTTATGCGGTATCCAGGGGACGGGAAGCCTTTTGATCAAGCCTGAAAACAAAACCGGCCTTAATAGAATAACCCTGACGGATACAAGCTTCTCAGGCGTTGATTTTAGCGGGGCCAAGGGCAAAAAATGGCTGTGCATCAGGGTTCCGGAGCTTGTAAAATCCGGGGGCCTTCCGGTCGTAGTCCGGGTTCATCTGCAAAGAAGCCCCGAAGGGGGATGGAGTATTCTGAAAAAGCGCGTTATTCCCGAGGAAGCGGAAATAGACGTCCGGGCTGCCGAAAAAGCGGACGCCGCCTCCCTGGAGCTGATCCGTCTGATACACTGCTTTCTTCCGCATCTGGGTCTATGTTATACGGATATGATATTCGACACCGGAGGCAACCCATACCTGCTGGGCTTCGGCGGTTATGACGACGGGCTGCTGATAGGCCCGGACAGGGATATGCAGGCAAGCCTTTGCAGGACCATGCTGGGATATGCCAGGGGCTTCACCAATAAACCTAATGGAGTGCTTAATTATGTGGATTAAAATTGAAGTCATACCTTCGGAAGAGGAAATACTGTATTTGCCTTCATCGCCGGAAGAACGTCACGAGAGCCTGTCCGACATTGTTTTCGGAAGCCTGGCGATAAAAGCGGATATAAGATACTACGACGGACGGGCGCTTCCTGACGGCAGCTCTTATGAAAAGCCCGCGGTGGCGAGGATGACAAGCAAGCTGAGGGAAAGGCTGCTGCTGCCGGATGTTTTGATTTACCGCATGAAAACAGCTGACGGTAAAGTGAGGATCGGACCGGTGATCGGCCTGCTGCTCGGGATATACCCCCATTGCTACAAACCCGAGCATATGAAAAAATATTCCGATAGGTTCGGCATATATGACCAGGTCGGCGGACTGATCTACGCGTTCTCGCCCAAGTGGGTCAACTGGGAAAAACAGACGACCTACGGCCTGTTCTATAATATTTCCACTTCGGCCTGGGAATACGGCCTTTTCAGGCTCCCGGAGGTAGTCTACAGGAGGGACTTCCACTCAAGCTCGGATTTTATAGAAAAGCTTTCTACCTTTACAAAAGGAAATCTTTTCAATTCCTATAGGTTCACAAAAATGGAGCTGTTCCGCATAGTCAGACGCGATCCGGCGCTGTCCCAATATCTTCCGCCAACCGAGCCGTCACGGGACGTATACCAGCTGAAAAGATTCCTTTTTACGCACGGCAAGATCATACTGAAGCCTGTCGATCTGTCCCGGGGCAGGGGGATCTGCGTAATTGAAAAAACCGGCGGCGGTTATATTTTCACCGATTACAGGAACAAGGGCTCGAAGACCGTCAGGCTTGAGGATCATCAGGCCCTGGATAGTTTTTTTTCAATGAACGCCGACCTCTTCAGCAGATACCTCGTGCAGAAATACCTGCCGCTGGCGCGGATTGACGATTCCCTTTTCGATATAAGGGTGGTCATGCAGAAGGGCGGCGACAGGACGTGGGACTGCAGCGGCATAGAATGCAGAGTCTCCAACGGCAGCAGCCACCTGACAAATATCTCGCGGGGAGGCTACGCCTTATCGCTGGAGGACGCCCTTCAGCGGGCGTTTCCCGTAAACTGCGACCACCGGCAGCTTTCACGGAAAATTCACCAATTCTGTATGTCGTTTTGCAGGTTTATCGATGAGACAGGCGGACATTTTGCCGAGCTGGGCATGGATATTGCCGTTGACGTTGATAAAAACATCTGGCTGATCGAGTCCAATGTTTTTCCGAGCTTCAAGGGCTTTAAAAAAATAGATTACCGGACTTATCTTTCAATCCGCTATAAGCCTTTGCTCTATGCGCTTTCCCTGACGGGGTTGGGGATTTAGTAAAATTGCAGGAGTGATTCGAAATGAACAAGAAATTTTTCATAAAGCCTCATCAAAAAAAAGAACCCGTACTCGCGATCAATCCGGAAATTGCCTCCGAGCTCGGCCTGGGCAAGAAAAAACGGGCATATGTGAGCTTCGGCGTCCTTAGAAATTATATAGATATTGAGCTTGACAACGAGCTTGACGAAGACATAGTTTTGCTCTCGCAGGCAGTCATTGACAACTTGCGTCTGCCCGGCTACGCCCCTTATGAAATACGGGTCAAAGGAAACGAGATAGTCATAGGTCCATACATCGGCATGCTGGTCAGCGACGAGGATGCAAATATAACCGACGCGCGCCTGAATAAGTTTTTGATATTTGTCGAGGATTATGAGAAGCTCAACGGTATTTTTGCCGTATTTGCCCTCGATAAGGTCGATACGGCCAGGCGGCTGATCGAAGGCTATTGCTACAATCCCTCCGGCGCCTGCTGGGAAAGAGGCGTTTTCCCGTATCCTTCCGCGATATACCGCACCATAGGCATGACCGAGGACTGGAGGAATCATTTTTTATCTGTCCTGGGGGATAAATTTTTCAACGACCATTTCTTCAACAAATGGGATATGTACCGATGGTTTTCCACCGACCCGGGATTGAGGGCTTATCTGCCGCATACGGTACTTTACCGCACGTACAGGGATATACGGAACATGCTTCAAAGATACGGCAGGATCATCGTCAAGCCGGTCTCGGGGCTCAAGGGCCGCAAGATCATGAAAATCAGCATGGAGGACAGCAGGATGGTTTTCCGCTACCGTGAGGACGGTAAAAATCAGAGGGTGGTCCTGGATAAGGCCTCCGATATGAACAAATTTATCGAGAGCCGCCTCAACCCGGGGAAGTACCTGCTGCAGCAGGTCATAGACCTCCTGGAGTACGACGGGAGTATTATGGATTTCAGGTGCGCCCTACAGAAGGACCAGTCCAATAGCTGGGTATGCAATGCCATAATAGGGAGGTTCGGAGATAAGGACAGCATTGTAAGCAACGTTTCAAGCGGGGGCACGACTTATAAAGGTTCCGATTTGCTGAAGAGGGTGCTCTGCCTGCCGGAAGAGGATATCGATAAAATAGAGAGCAGGATGGGGGCTCTGGCTGTGAAGATAGCCGCCACGCTGGACGAATTCGGTGTGAACTGCGGGACGCTGGGCCTGGATATAGGCCTGGACAACGCTGGACGCATGTGGCTCATTGAAATCAACAACCGGGACCCAAGCCCGCAGTATGCGCTGGACCTGGACGACAAACCGCTATACGGCATGATTAAGACCAGCCCGCTGCTTTACGCAAAAGCATTGGCGGGATTCGACATTCAGAGGTGATTGAAATGCTTTACAGCTTTAAGCTTTATAACGAGGGTACGGGAAAATTGTATGTCCCGTTGAAGTTTTTTCTGACGATGACCGGCTTTGATTCGAATATTGTTATACTTCGCGCTGGCCGGCGATATAAGGAGGTTTTGGTGATCCCGACGAAAGGCTCCGATGAGAACGAATTTGCCGCAACCGCCGACGTGCTCGAGGCACTTTCCATACCGCCGGGCATATCGTACCAGATGAGGACGGAAAAAAACGAGATAATCATCGGTCCCGTCATAGGGCTGCTGCTGGCAAGGAAGCGCGCTGCCTTTACCGAAAAGAAGCTTGCCAGACTGTTCAGGTATGCTATGAAATATGAAGAGATACACGGACTTTTGTATGTTTTCAGCGCGGATGGGATTGACTTTGAAAAAACCTCCGCGGAAGGGTACTGCTATGTCCCGGGGTCCCCCACTACCAATCAGAGGTGGGAAAAGGGCGTATTTCCTCTGCCCGATGCCATTTACAGGAGGGTCAGCCTTACAAAAAGCAAGCTGGCCGCCTTAAAGCAGCTTACGGGCAACAGGCTCTTCAACTCCAGCTATTTCAACAAATGGGAGTTCTGGTGCATGGCTTCAAATAAGGAGTCTGTAAAAAATAATGTGCCTTTTACTTGCCGGTATAAATCCTTTGACGATCTGGACAAAATGCTCGACCGCTTCGGCTCGGTATACCTGAAGCCGGTGAACGGGACGCTGGGTAACGGGCTCGTAAAAATTGCCAAATCCCCGGGAGCCTGGTCCTACCAGTGCAAATACGACAGACATCCCACGAACGTCTCCTCGCGAGAGCAGATGGAGGCATTTGTAAAGACTGCCGTGGGGAAGCGCAGATATCTGGTGCAGCAGGATATCCGCCTGCTTAAGTACAATGAGCAGTACGTAGACTTCCGCGTGAACATGCAAAAGGATTTTTCGATGAAATGGAATTGCACCGGCATGATCACATGCACGGGAGCAAGCGGAGGGATACACTCCAACTATACCAACGAAGGGGAATACCTGTCCTTCGAGAGCTTCATGATGAAAGGCCTGTCCGCCGGCGAGGAAGAGATTCTAAGGAAAAAGCAGGAGATCGTCGCGATGTGCGGAAGGGTATGCGAAATGCTTGACGAAAGCGGGGAAAATTACGGCGATCTGGGCATAGACATAGGCTTTGACACATCTTTAAAACCGTGGATATTCGAGGTGAATAAGACACAGTTCCAATACCTGCCTCTGATGGTCAAGGATTATCAGACATACTATACGGCCAGAGCCAATCCGGTCAGGTATGCGGCGGCGCTTTGCGGCTTCAAAGCCTTATGAGCCCCACCACCGGCTGTTGCTTTCATACCAGCTTATGGTCTCCTTCAGGCCTTCGTTCAGCGAGTACCGGCAGGACCAGTTCAAGTTGCACTTTGCCTTGTAATTGTTCACGGCGTAACGCTGGTCGTGACCGGGCCTGTCGCTGGTCATCCGGATCAGGCTTTCGGGCTTGTTGACCATTTTCAGCACCCTTTTGGCAAGGTCGATGTTGGTGCTCTCCTCTCCGGAGCCTATGTTATAGATTTCACCCGGCTTTCCGTAGAAGAGGGCCTTTACGATGGCGGTACAGTGGTCCAGCACATGGATCCATTCCCTGATGTTGCTCCCGTCGCCGTAAACAGGGATGGGCTTATCCTGAAGGGCGTGCGTGATGCAGGTAGGCAGGAATTTCTCGGCATTTTGGTACGGACCGTAGTTGTTGCAGCATCTTGTGATGATTGCCGGAATGTTGTAGGTTTTGGTGAAGGACCTGACCATCAGGTCGGCGCTGGCTTTCGAGGCGGAGTAGGGACTGTTCGGCAAAAGTCCGGAATCCTCGGAGAAATAATCCTTTGTATTATCCAGACTGCCGTATACCTCATCCGTTGAGATCTGGATATAGCGGTTGTATCTGTATGAGTTTCTGCCCCAGATATAGCGGATATTGTCCAGCAGGGTCAGCGTTCCCAGGATATTCGTCTCGGCGAAGACCATGGGATTGTTTATGCTCCTGTCCACATGGGATTCGGCGGCAAAGTTGATGATGCTGTCGGGCCTATACCTTTTCAGGGCATAGTTGACCAGCTCGTAATTGCAGATATCCCCCTTGATGAAGTGATACCTCGGGGATTCCTCGACAGAGCTTAAATTTTCATGATTCCCTGCGTATGTCAGCTTGTCGATATTTACGATGATGTAGTTTTTATTCCTTCGCAGAAAATAATTGATGAAATTGCTACCGATAAAACCGGCTCCGCCGGTTACAAGCATAACCTTCATTTTTCACACTTCCCCGCATCCTTATTTATTTTCACAGGTCCACAATATATTAATATAGGGCAATCTTCCGTACAAAGGTTTCCTGTTTATGTCTACTCTTATTATATTGTGAGGATCGGCAAAACGTGCATAATCCGGTTCCCGATTTCTGGCCCGGACAAATGCCCTTCCGGCTTGTCCGCCTTCATTAATCTGTAACAAAACCATATGTTTGACATAATATATTATATATCGGGAAGTAAAAAGCTGGGAAAAACAATGGTGAAAATGATATGAGGACTGTGGCTTTATTCGATGCGGGGCCGGTGAGCACAGGCTTGGGGCTGCCGATAGAGAGGCTTGACCGGAGCGCGGTGCACGGTCAAATACATACAGGCTGTTTACGCCGGAAGCATTCCGAATGTCCGAAGGGCGTTTTTTTTGCCGAAGAAAGTCCCTGCTGCGCACCTGCGGGCGGCGGGACGGAGCAGGGAGAATATATAACGGGGGAAAACGAGCATGTATGGGGATAAGGCTGTCAGAATTTTAGTGCTGGGCTCCTCCGGAATGGCGGGACATGTTGTGACGCTGCACCTTGAAAAGAATCCCCGGCTTTTCGTATGCAACCTGTCCGACCGGAAGGCGCTGAACAGCAGGACCGTACTGCTCGACGTCAGAGAGCTTGAGGCCTTCGGCAGGTATCTGGATTATATGAAATTCGACGTGATCATAAACTGCATCGGGATCCTCAACCGCTTCGCGGAAGAAAGAAAGGACGAGGCGGTCTTTCTTAACGCCTTTCTGCCGCATTTCATGGAGAAGAAATACAGGGATACGGCCGTCAGGCTTATCCATTTAAGTACGGACTGTGTCTTTTCCGGGGAAACCGGCGGCTACACAGAGGCCGCGTTCAAGGACGGCGACAGCTTTTACGCACGGACAAAGGCTGTCGGAGAGGTGATCAATGACAAGGATCTGACCTTCAGGACCTCGATTATAGGTCCGGACATCAATCCCGAAGGGATTGGGCTTTTCAACTGGTTTATGAAGGCGGAAGGGGAGATCCGGGGCTTTGCCGGCGCCATATGGACAGGGGTCACTACAATGGAACTGGCAAGGGCTGTGGAGGCGGCGGTTTTCAGCCGGCTTGCCGGACTGTATCACCTTGTGCCCGGAAGCAGCATCAGCAAATACGAGCTTTTGACGCTTATGCAGGCGGTATTCGGACGCCGGGAGATCGTTATAAAGCGGGATGATACATATAGCACCGATAAAAGCCTTGTAAATTCGAGAAAGGATTTTCAGCCGGAGATACCCTCCTATAAGGAAATGCTTGAAGGCATGAAATGCTGGATCGACGCGCACGGAGGGCTGTATCCGCATTATTTAGGGAGAGGGGACACACCTCTCCCGTCGGCGGACTGTGCGTCGAGGTATGTCCCCTTTTGACGCTGAAGCTGGACTTGACACCCGGCTTGGGGGCTGAGCGTCGAGGTATGTCCCCTTTTGACGCTGAAGCTGGGTTTGACACCCGGCTTGGGGGCTGAGCGTCGAGGTATGTCCCCTTTTGACGCCGAAGCTGGACTTGACACCCGGCTTGGGGACTGAGCGTCGGGGTATGTCCCCTTTTGACGCTGAAGCCATGGGAAGCAGACTAAATGCGACAGATCGAGAACCGTCCCCACTGTCGCACATACCTCTCCCGTCGGCGGGCCTTGGTGCCGGATATGGTCGCGTTTAGCACTGAAGCTGGTGGAAGCAGACAACATGCGACAAATCGAGAACCGTCCCCCGCTGTCGCATGGGCTGGGCGTCGAGGGTATGTCCCCTTTAAGTACTGAAGCTACGGGGATACAGATTACGTGCGACAGATCGGGAACCGTCCCCGCTGTCGCAAGAAGGAGTATGAGATGAGACCTCCGGTGATCAGTTTTGTTACATTCAACAGGATGGGGCTTACGGTCCGCAATCTTAAAGCGCTTCTAAGGACAAGGGATGATTTCGAGCTCCATATCGTGGACAGCAATTCCAAGGATGATACGTGGAATTATATAAATCAGGTCAACGACAGGCGGATAAAATCCAAAACCCGCCTTACGGTCAATTACGGACCCATCTATGCCGTCAATCTGGTCCTGAGCAGGAGAAAGCCGGACCAGTACTTTATTTCACTCGACAGCGACGTACACATTTATACGGGTGACTGGATATCCAGGTTTATGCGCGTTTTCGACACATTCCCTGAGGCGGGGCTGCTGGGGGTTCCCAGGGGCAAGCCCTATCCCGCCTATCTTCCCCCTGTGGTTCCGGCGGAGCGCAACGGGGTCGGCTATCTTCAGCTTAAAAACGGCGACGCAGGAGTTGCGGGCGATTTTATCCCCGGACACTGCCAGTGCCTGAGGCCTGAGCTGCTGAATTTAATAGGCTACTGGAGCGAGGAATGCCATTTCGGAGACGCTGAAATCTCGACCCGGGTCAACAAATACACTCCGTATAAAGCGGGCTTCGTTACGGATATCCAGATAGACATGCTGCAGGAATTGCCCTGCGGCCAGTGCGAAGGCCGTATGCTCTGCCGTATCCGCAAGACGGATACCACCTGCTTTGCCATAAGAAACAAGCGGTACGGAAATACGAATTTCGCTCACAACTTCAGGAAAAAGTACCATAAGTTTTTCGGGGAGCTTGAAAACGGCAGCAGGCAGGTATACTGCGCTTCCGTTCACGATCCCGAGTCTGTAAAAAGATACGGCTACGATTCGAGGTCTGCAAATGAAAATTTTAATTTTTATGCAACCCATGGGAACTAGGATATATGCTTCCTATAAAGGGTATTAAAATGGGACTCGAAGAAAAAAAACCGCCTCTTGTAAGCTTCATCACCTGGAACAGGATGGGTCTGACCGTCAGAAACCTGAATGCCCTGCTCAAGACAACGGAAGATTTTGAGCTTCATATAACCGACAGCTGCTCCGGAGACTGCACCTGGGAGTATGTTCTGGATCTGTGTGACAGCCGGATCAAATCAAAAACCCGCCTTCCCGCCAACCTTGGGCCTATATATGCGGTAAATCACAATCTTTCGAAAAGGGCGCCCGGTCAGTATTTTGTAGCAATGGACAGCGATGTTAACATTCACACGCCCGACTGGGTGAGCAAGTTTAAAGAGGCCTTCGCTGCATTTCCCGAGGCCGGTCTTCTGGGAGCTGTGAGCGGGGAATATTATGAAAGGTACAGGCTGCCCTATATAAAGCATGAAAAGGATAACACCGGCTATATGGAAATCACACGCGGCTTTGTGGAAGGCTGCTTTCAGTGCTTCAGGCCCGAGCTGCTCGACCTGCTGGGATATTGGTGCGAGGAGTGCTGCATGGGGGATGTCGAGATATGCCACAGGATGCGCAATTATACCGGTTATAAGGCGGGATACCTGCCCGCGGTGGAGATCGACCAGCTCCAGCAGGTTTCCTGCGGCTGTTGCGAGGGGCGCAAGTGGTGCCGGCTTTACGGGAAAGCGCCGGGCTGCTTCGGCTTGAGGAATGAGAAATATAGGAATCCCCAATTCCGGCAGCTTCACGGGTGGAAATACCTCAAGTGCAACAAGGATATGGAAAGCGGGGCAAGAGGCGTGTACCGGGCATCCGTCCACGACGGCGCAGCTCTTGCGGACAAGACCTATGACAGAAAGCTTGCGGAAGAAAATTTCAACTATTACAAGAGATATTCAAATTAAATTTGAAACTAGTAACAATACATAAAACGTAAACATAATATAAATCAGGAATTTATGTGTTGAAGGAGTGTGAAATTTAATGAGTGAAAGACGCAGCCGTAACGAAGGACTGCTTAAAGATTTCAATTTCAGTGAACCGGTCAGTATCAGCGGCGGAACAAGCATACCGCTGAGCAATGTTGCAGAAACTCCTCTTGCCGCCATTACCCTAAGGCGTATAAGATCACATGACCGCGTGTTGATACAGGCGGATGTGGGCTGGCAGATATCGCCTACAGCCAGTATAGTAAACCCGGAGGTACAGTTCAGGATCCATAGGGACAGCATTTTAGGACCAGTTGTGTTTGATACTGTAGATGGGGGGACCGGCCTGGCCCGGCGGTTTAATACCGCGCTGATACATGCCGAAACATTTATTCCCCGTTGCAGACAGCACCAATATATACTGACGGCATTTATAGTAACCGGTGTGGCGGGCGACGTATTCGTCATCGGCCCGATCAGCCTGGCCGGCTCTGTTATTGATGAAAACGAGAAGGAAAAATGCTAACAAAGTAAAATAATGACAGCGGTTGACATAAAGTCGTCGCCGCTGTCATTATTTTTATCAGGATGATTTGAAGTGAGGGCAGATGTACAAAAGCCAACGGGTATCTGGTGTCCCGCAGAATTTATATGGCTTCGCCGATCACGGGCAGCAGCAGGTCTTTGTCCGAAAGGATGACGCGTTCCATATTTCCAAGCGGCCAATCGATGCCGATGTCCGGATCATTCCATATAATGCCCCGCTCGTCTTCGGGATGATAAAAATCCGTGCATTTATATGTGAATACGGTTTCCTGGGAAAGGACGAGAAATCCGTGCGCTAAGCCTTCAGGCACAAACAGCTGTTTTTTATTTTCGCCGGAAAGCACGATGCCAAACCATTTTTTATATGTTGGCGATTTATTTCTTATATCCACCGCTACGTCAAATACCTCTCCGGATATGACCCTGACAACCTTTGCCTGGGGATGGATTTTTTGAAAGTGCAGTCCTCTCAGCACTCCTTTTACCGATACGGACTGATTGTCCTGCACAAATACGGCGTCAATCCCGGCTGCCTTGAAATCATTGAAATTATATGTCTCCATAAAGCAGCCTCTTTCATCCGCATATACTCCCGGCTCAATGATACGGAC